>MVQQ01000120.1 GCA_002067555.1 Syntrophorhabdus sp. PtaB.Bin184 | reverse complement strand
CCACGATTTCAACAATCTTCTCACGGCGCTTATCGGGTACGGAAATCTTCTCCAGGTCAAGATGGAGAAGGACAACCCCCTGCGCGTTTACGTGGACCATGTTCTCTCGTCGGCAAAGAGGGCAGCGAACCTGACGAACAGCCTCCTTGCCTTCAGCAGGAAGCAGGCGGTGAATCTTGAACCCAACGGCATCAACGAGATCATAACGGGAGTGCAGAGGCTTCTCGAAAGGCTTCTCAGCGAGGACATCGAGCTTCGCGTGCAGGCATCGGCGAGGGAGATCACCATAATGGCCGACCGCACGCAGATCGAGCAGATCCTCATGAACCTGGCGACGAATGCCCGCGATGCCATGACGAATAACCGCGTCCTGACCATCTCCACCGCCCATACGTCCATCGACAGGGCATTCATCCACAGGCACGGCTACGGCAAAGTGGGGACATATGCGCGTGTTACCGTGGCCGATACGGGCCACGGAATGGACGAGAAGGTCAAGGAGCACATATTCGAGCCTTTCTTCACGACGAAGGAGGCGGGCAGGGGCACCGGACTCGGGCTCTCCACGGTGTACGGCATCGTGAAACAGCACGACGGGTATATCACGGTGGACAGTGAGCCGGGGAAGGGGACCGCGTTCCATCTCTACTTCCCGTCGGTGCGGGTGAAGAGGGAGAAAACGAAACATGTGGAGCCGAAGATGCCCTCGGGTACGGAGACGATCCTTGTGGCTGAGGACGACCGGGAAACCCTCCAGCTCATGAAGGAGGTGCTCAGGGAGTATGGTTACACTGTGATAGGCGCAGCCGATGGAGACGAGGCGGTCCGCAACTTCGCCGAGCACAGGCACAGGATCGGGCTCGTCATCATGGATGTGATAATGCCGAAGAAGAACGGCATGGAGGTTTATTCCGAGATAAGCAAACTCGACCCTTCCGTCAAGGTCCTTTTCGTGAGCGGCCACGCTCGGGACGTGGTGCTCGACAGGGGTGTCGTCGACAGCAGGAGCAACTTTCTCTCGAAACCGATAGCGCCTTCCCTGCTGCTGGAAAGGTTGAGGACCCTTCTTGACGCGGAAGCTCCCGGCCCTCCCTAGTATTCGTCAAAGATCCTCTGGACCTCGGCCGGGTTCGATGTCCGCGTCAGGGCGAGCAGGGGGAGTATCCTTGCCTTCTGCGGGTTAAGGTCCCCGGAGGCAACGAAACCGTACCCGTCATATTCCTCCGAATGGGTGACGATACCGCTTCCCGTCCGTGATGCCCTCACCACTACAATTCCTTTCCTCGCGCCCTCGATCAGGGCTTCCTTCTCGCTGGGGAAGATGCCGCCGTTGCCCATGCCAGCGATGACGATGCCCCGCGCTCCTGCCCGCACGGCGGTGTCCACGAGGTTCCTGCTCCCGCTCCCGTGGCCGTATATGATGTTCACTCTCGGGAGTTATCCGAGCGGCGCCGCGTCGAATTCCGAGGCTGTCGTATGGCGTTTCGCCGTCGCCCGGTGGAAATAGGGGCGCCCGTCGAGAACGTAGCCCAGGGATCCGAAGTTGGGCGACCGGAACGTCTCGACGCTTGTCGTGTTCGTTTTCGTGACATCCCGCGCCGGGTGTATCCTCTCGTTGAGTGTTACGAGGACGCCGCGGCCCCGGGATTGACTCTGCGATGCCAGGACAACGGCATTGTACAGGTTGAGCGGTCCATCGGCGCTGACCGCCGTGGCGGGTCTCATGGACCCCGTGAGGACGACAGGCTTGTCGCTCTTCACGGTGAGGTTCAGAAAATAGGCGGTCTCTTCAAGGGTGTCGGTGCCGTGGGTGATGACGATACCGTCGACATCATCGCGCGGCAGGAGTTCGTTGACGCGGCGGGAGAGCTTCAGCAGGAGTTCGTTCGTCATGTGGGAACTGTCGATGTTCGCCACCTGTTCGCCCGATATCCGGGCTATCCTGTCGAGGCCCGGCACGGACCTGATCATGGAAGCGACATCGAGAGTGCCCGGTTTGTAGTCCTTTGTTTCGGTAGGCGAAGGCGCCACCCCCGCTATCGTTCCCCCCATGGCAAGTATCCTGATCTCAGGTAGCCGCCCGCTCCAGGCCTCGAAGGGGCAGACCGCCACCCCCGCTGCCAGAACAAGGCAGATGATCAACGAGGCCTCCTTGATGCGGCTCAACAGATCTTTCATCATTTCCTCCGGTTCTTAATGTGGCCTGTGCGCCCTACATGTCCCACAGGTCTTATCGCCGTGCTGCAGGACCTGCAGCGCTCGCTGTCACCTGCTTCCTTCTACTTCGCCATTCTCTCGAGATTGTGCAGAAATTCGCTCACGAACCTGTCCGCCCAACTTTCCTTGAGGAGCAAAGAGGTATAGGAGAAGGTGAGGGCAAGGACCTCTCCCACCGTGGCGGTGGAGATGACCATCATGTACTCCGCTGCCTGTCGGCCGCTGACAAGACCCATGTTCTCGATAACGAAAGGACCCTTCTGACCCGGTTCGACGCGTCCCCCTTCACGGAGGAGGCAGGAAAGGGGAAAATGCCGGGCCGCACGCAACTCTTCGATCTTTCCCGCCGGGTTTCCGTGCGTGCCGGCAGAGAGGTCCGCTGCCCCGGATACTGCAAGGGCCAGTCTGTCGCTGTAATCCCGTGCCATTCGCCAGACGTCGCGGCCTCCCACGTCTTCGTACCGGATGCTCACGGGTGTTTCCATGCACCAGAGCTCTTCGTCACCGATTGCCGTTCCGGTCAATCCCCTGACGTTGACCGGGGTGTCCACGCAGAGACGAACGTCATCACCGAAGTGCCTGTGCATGACCGAAAGGGTGCTTGCGGCGAGGGCAGCATGGACCCTCGTCCCGGTGCGGCGGCACTTCTCTTCCAGAGCGGCGGTTTCGGCTGTTTCCAGGGTATGGACGCGAAAACGGGTGTGCCGCCTGCCCGGCGGCTGGAATTCGTGGAAGGGCAGCATGCCTCCCCTGTTGTCACCGGGGGGTGTCCCTGCCCCCTGACGGGCTTCCCCGCTCCCGCGCCCTGCTGACGCCAGGAGCTCCTCGAGGGACGCGCGGAGGGGCAGGGGGTCCATACGCGGGGTCTCGCCGGCAAGCATTCTGGTGCAGCAGAAGAGCAGCTCCTCGGCCAGGTGGACCGCGGAGGTCCCGTCACTTATCGAATGGTGCAGTGATAAAAGGAGGTAGTGTCGCTCGAGGTCCGCCTTGTCCGTTATGAGGAGAACCCTCCACAGGTGCTTCGAAGCATCGAAAAGGGTGTCCACCTCGCGTTCGACAACGGTATGGAGGTTGGTTCTGCCCAGCTCAAAGAACGAATGGATGGGGATATCGTTGAAAGGTACATTGAAGAGAAAGGAGAATCCTCCTTCCGCTGAAACGATGCGTGCCTTGAGCGACGGGTGACGCTCCCAGATGTGATGGCAGGCACGCTTCACGAGCTGGATATCCAGCGGTCCCGCTATCCTTGCCGACACGCACAGCACGGCAGGCCCTCCTAACAGTTCCTCGTGGGCGCGATGAAAAAAGGTCTCCCATGCGCCCAGCGGCCGCGCGGGAATATCCTCCGAACGACCTTTCGCTGTTTGTTTTGGCTGAGTGACCATGTTTCATTAATTGTCCTCTGAAAGACGCTGTTTTTGCAACCCTTTTTCGGTGAAGTCCGCCGGCGGGGCGTGAGTCATCCCGATTCCTCGCGCGTTACCTGTGTGAATAACGATTTGCTTTTTTCGTTCAAAAGGGTGGACAATATGGACGAGGTTTTCACAATGGTCATACCTGTTTTTCTTCCCCATGCGGGCTGCACCGTGCGCTGCATCTATTGCCATCAGGGATACATCACCGGTATCGGTGAAAAGGGTGTTCAGGAGAGGATCGACCGCGCCCTTCGCGGCAGGGCCGAGCCCTGCGAGGTGGGTCTTTTCGGGGGGAACATGTTCGGGGTGGAGCCCGCTGACCTGGAGAGACTCTTTTCCTGTTTTGCCCCTTACCGGGGCATCATACAGGGTTTCCGCCTCTCCACGAAGCCCGTTCCCCTGCGGGACGAAACGATCGATATCCTCAAGCGCAATGGCGTGCGTTTCATCGAGCTCGGTATCCCCACCTTCAACGACGTCATTCTTGCCGCCCTGAACCGGGCCCACACGGCCGGGGACCTTTTTCAGGCATTTGACAGGCTTCAGGGGGAGGGCTTCAGGCTTGCCCTTCAGTTCATGGTGGGCCTGCCCGGCGAGACGATGGGCGACATCGAAGAGACGGCGGAGAACATGGTGAGGCTGAGACCGGAATACATCCGTATCTATCCTCTCGTGATCCTCAGGAACACACCCCTGTACAGGCTTTACGAAACAGGAGAGTTCGCCCCCATTGCCTTCGATGAGGCCCTCGAGAGGGCAGCGCTCATCTACCGCGGGGCCCGTGAAGAGGGTATAGACGTTGTCAACGTGGGGCTCACAGACAACGAGATGGTGAGGGGAATGGTTGCCGGGGGATTCTACCATCCCGCTTTCGGCAGTCTCGTGCAGTCACGCATATTCCGCGACGCCCTGGGATCGGCTATCGGGCAACTGAAAGGCTCCGGGGAGGCCAGGGTCATTCTCCACAGGAACGATATCCCCCTCCTCGTTGGTTACAGGAGAGAGAACCTGAAGTATTTCGCGTCGCTGGGTATCGACCTTAGCTGGGACCCGTCGGGTGCCGAACGGGGAAGCTTCGATGTCATAAGGGGAAGAGAGAGGGCGAGGGGGAAAATGATAGATAGAAAAGAATGACCAATGACCAAATTCCAATGACCAGAGAAACCGACACTAGCCAATAACCAAAAAAGAAACGATACAGGCAGTCCGTTGTGCCCTTCCCTTTGTTCAATTGGTTATTGGCAAATTGGTTATTTTTCTCAGAACCACGTTCTGATGAATTTGAAGAGGTAGTCGATCCTGAATATCCGCGATGGTTCGAGAGAGAGGGCCTTCCGGTAGTACCCGCGTGCCAGCTTGAAATCTCCAGAACGGTAGAACCGCCGGAACAGCTCGACGCAGCGGTTGGCGGTGAAAGGCCTTCTTATGTGCTCAAGCCTCCCCCCGAAATAGGGGTCGTCGAAGATCGCCTCGACGAGGCCTGTACCCTGTTTCTTCAGGTTCGCTATGTTATGACGCAGGCTGTCGGGATGGCTGTAGGCGGCCGCTGTGGGCCGTGTAAGAAAACATCCCTTCTTGCCAAAGAACACCTTCGCGAAAAAGAGAAGGTCCTCCCCGTTGTCGAGGTCGGTGGCGAACGTGAACTTCCTGGCGTGGTCGGCCCTCATCAGCACCGCGCATGTCGCGTGGGGTATGTGCTTCAGGAGGAGGGCCTCGGCAAGGCCGGTGGAGACCGTGTCCTTGAGAGTCTCGTCAGGGCGGAAGGAGGTCCTGCCGGCGTCGTCCAGGGAGAAGGTTGTCGAGATCACGAAGTCGATTTCGCCGTCCTTTAGCATGACGGCAAGCCGGGCTTCGATCGAGTCCCCGGTGAGACGGTCGTCGGCGTCGAGAAAGACGATGAAGTCTCCCTTCGCCTCTTTGAGCCCCCTGTTGCGTGCCGAGGAAACCCCCTGGTTCTCCTGGTAGTGGTAAAGGATCCGCGGGTCACCGATGTTTCTCACCATTTCTCCGGTGCCGTCCGTCGACCCGTCATCGATGACGATGACCTCCAGATTGTCGTACGATTGTCTCAGGCAGGACTCGATGGCCCCGGAGAGGTATCTCCCGTAATTGTAGGTGGGTATGACTATGGATACGAGGGGGTTTTCCTTTGTCATCGCTCACCGCCTTCTCTTCTGCTCCAGGGCCTTGAGAAGTACCGTCTCCATCTCGTCGGCGTTCCGCTCCATGGTGAAGGACTCCATCTTCCTCCGGGCGTTCCTCCCCATGGTCTCCCGCCGTGCCGGGTCGGTGAGGGCACAGATGGCGGCGCTCAAGGCATCGACATTCTCCGCCTCATCGATGACATAGCCCTCATCGGGAGAGACAAAAGCGGAGGCCCCGTTCCACCGGGTGGTGATAACGGGCAGGCCCGACGCCATGCCCTCCATGGTGGTCAGCGAGCAGGCGTCGTAGTAGGTGGGATGGGCAAGCACGTGGGCCTCACGGTAGATCTCCTCCGGCGCGGAGCGCTCTCCCGTGAAGATCACGCGGTCCGCGATACCGGCCTCGGCGATACGGCGCCCGTACCTCTCTTTTTTCCCCCGTCCCATCACGGTGAGCCGCACGTCCTTTCCCTGCCGCACCGCTCTTCCCGTGGCCTCGATAAGGGGGGCGAGCCCTTTGAGCCTGAAATTGCCCGCGCAGAAGAGGACCATCGTGGGGCCTGCCGGCCTCTTTGCGGCGGGCCTGAAACGGTCCGTGTCGACACCGTTGTAGACGACGTCGAATGCGTCCCTGTCAATACCGTAATATGCCGACATGTGGTCCCGGACCATGTCGGAAATGGCCACTATCCTCGTGAACCTGCGCCTTTTCACGGAATATCCCTCTATCCAGCGCTGGATGGCCTGGTTGAAACTTTTCCTCAGCAGGAAAGCCTTCACGCTGCGGTCTCCCCCGGGTCCGTAGCTCGCGATCTCCCTGTCCATCCAGATGCTCTGCACCCCGCCGTGACTCTGGTAGACGTCGAGGTCGAGGACGTTGCCGTAGCCCAGCATGA
>MVQQ01000119.1 GCA_002067555.1 Syntrophorhabdus sp. PtaB.Bin184 | reverse complement strand
CAACGCCCGGGAGCCCGTCATGGGATACCCGGAGTGGAAAGGACTTTTGTGTTCCATACGGAAAGCATGATATAGCGAAGAGACAGGAGATAACCGCGCGAGAAAGGACATCCGAAGATGACCGGAAGTGACGCACCCATCATGGTCCGTCACTTCCTTTTTTTTGTTTCTACGGTCTTACTTCTTTTTCGGCGTGGATGTGGAAGTGTTCACGTCGAAGGAGGATGTCGTGGATGTGGATTTCTGGACCTCGTTTGTCTTCACGGGGGTTGGCGCAGGCACCGCCGGCACCTTCACGTCCTCGATCTTTTTCCCCGCGGCCTCCTCAAGCTGCTGCAGGGCCGGGCCTTTCTTCTTCTGCTGTGCCGATGAAACACCGAAACTGCAGATAACGAGGGCGATGATCGCCACAACTGCCAGGGTCGCTCTCAATACCGTGTTCTTCATGATCTCTCTCCTTTATCCTTTATTATAATGTTCTACTTCGCCTGTCCGTATGTTCCCTTGTGGTTGATCTGCGGCACGGTGTACCGCGGGGAATTCTTCACGCGCTCCCTGGTTTTCTCCCTCTCAGCCGTGTAGCTGCCGGAATTGGTGTTATTTTTACCCTTTTCGCTCCGGGAGCTCGTCGCGACGTAGTCCTGGTAGGAAGGGTCGGCGGCAGTGCCGGCATATTTGAAGTACTCCTGCGGGGTCGTCTTGACTGAATCCGCACCATAGCACAGACCGGTGGAAGTCACAAGGGTCAGAACAACTGCTGCGCTCAGGATCTTCTTCATTTTCGGTCTCCTTATCATTTTTCAATATGAGACAAGGGAAGGGAAAAAAAGTTCCAGAGAAAAAGACGGTTTCAGGTTTCAGGGAAAGACCGGAAAGGCGGTTTCAGGAAGAAGGGGCGATTTCTTGCTTCTTCTTGTCTTTGACCTGAAACCTGAAACCTGGGACCTGGAACGGTCTTTACAGCGTTGTTTCCCGCCCGGTCCCCGTTTCGAAGGTCTTGTATTCATCGTTTATCCTGTCCTGGAGGTACAGGTAATCACCGCCGGGTTTTTTCTTCATGTCCTCGTAATCCTGCCGCGCCCGGGCCGCGCAGTCGGGGCAGCACGCGGCGGGGAGGGAGACGCAGAAGACGGAATAACTGCGCCCGCTGTGGTGGACGCAGGATGACGAGATGCGGCGGTAACCACAGCAGTCCGGGCACATCCTGAGGTCGAGACGCTGCTCCTCCTGGAGATACTCCGTGTCGTAGAAGATGCCCCGGGAGCTCCCGTAGAACTCACGGCCTTCCTTCCGGTTCGTCTCCACCACCTTTTCCCTCTCCCGGAAGGCGGCAAGCTGATGCGCCACGAGGGACCGGATATAGTCCATGTTCTTCGCCGTTTCTCTGAAGCGCGACGGGTTGTAGTCCGGTTCGCGCAGGTTGGAAAAATCGATTCCCGCCATGGCCATGATGATGCCCATGTTGATGTAGGGCAGGGCCGTCTCGACAGAATATCCCCCTTCCAGCACCGCTATGTCGGGCCTGAGCTTCTGGTTGAGGATGGCATACCCCTTTGCAGTGAAACTCATGTTCGCCAGGGGATCGCTGTAATGATTGTCCTGCCCCGCCGAGTTGATCACGAGTTCGGGCTTGAACTCGTCCAGTATGGGCAGGACGAGGTTGTCCATTATGTAATGGATGCCTTCGTCCGTCGTCCTCGGGGCCATGGGTATGTTGATAGTGGTGCCGTGGGCGAGCGGCCCTCCCAGCTCGTTCGTGAATCCCGAGCCGGGGTAGAGTGTGCGCCCGTCCTGGTGAAAGGATATGAAGAGGACGTCGGGGTCGTGCCAGAATATCTCCTGGCTGCCGTCGCCGTGGTGGACGTCGGTGTCGACGATGGCCAGGCGCTTGACCCCGTATGTCCGGCGCAAATACTCCACCATGACGGCCTCGTTGTTGATGTCGCAGAAACCCCGGTTGCCGTGAACGACGGTCATGGCATGGTGGCCGGGCGGGCGGATGATGGCAAAGGCGTTCTTCACCTCCTTCTGCATGAAGGCGTCGGCCATCACCATGGCGCATCCCGCCGATACCATGTGCGCCTCGGTCACGCGGCTCGTAACGTCGGGGACGCAGAAGTGAACGCGGGAGACGTCCTTTGCCGAGGCAAGGCGGGGATGGTACTCCCGCACCTCGGGCATGTCCATGATCCCTTCCTCGAAGAGCTGGTCCCGGGTATAGAGAAGCCTTTCCTCCCTCTCGGGATGGGTGGGGCTGATCGCCCAGTCGAAGGCGGGGAAGAATATGACACCTGTGGGCTTCATGTTATGCCACCCCCTTGTACTCATGGATGAATCCAGGAGCCACCTGGATCCCCACATCGAAAAGCTTGCCTTCCTGCGTGAAGCCCCGGATGACGTTGAACTGCTCCTCGAGATAGACGTGGGCCTCGCCGGCATAATCGGCAAGCCCCCTTTCGCGGCTCACCTCCTTGAGGCAATTGAGAGCCAGCTCTCTTGCGTCTTCGAGCTGGAAGTTGCGTTTTTCGACAGTGCCCTTCAACCCTCCCGGCGACCCCGTGTAGGTCCGCCGTCCCGTATCGACGTGGACCTCCACCGCCAGGGTGGGCCGCGCCACGGCCGCCCCCAGAGCATTGGCGACAGGGGAGTAGCGGTGCAGGAAATGCTCGACGCCTATCTTCGCCGCCAGCATGGGCACGATGGCGGGGGCCGCCGCGCCTATCCCGATCACCCGGTGGAGCTCGAACTTCCTCCTGTGCACCACCTCCCACACCTTGTACGCGGGCTCGTCCTCCCAGAGGCCGAACATCTCCTCGATATTGCGTTCCAGCCTGTCGACCACCTCATCGGCCACCTTCCGGCACAGCTCTTCGAGGGACGTGCCGAGACGCCCGGCGACGGCCTCAAGCTTCCCTCTGGAGGCATCGGTGTCTCCGAGACAAAGACCGTTCAGGAGGTTGAAGGCATCCGTCACCGTCGGCTCGGAGCCCCCCAGGCAGGCGGCGGGGCCCACGCGCATGGGGCCCACGCGCAACTCCCCCGATTCATCGTACACGCGGCTGTCACCGCCGAGCGGTATGGACCTGACCGCGAAGGCATTGATGTGCGTGAGGTGACCACCGATGAGGGCCCCCTTCGAGGCATAAAGGGGCGCCCCCTCGATGATGAGGCTGATGTCGGATGTCGTTCCGCCGATGTCCACGGAGACGGCATTGAGGGATTCGCGGCTCAAGGCCATCGTACCCATCGTGCTCGCGGCGGGTCCGGAGAATACCGTCTCGCAGGGCCGCTTCCGGCTGGCATCGAGGGTTGTGGTGCCACCGTCGGCCTTCAGGATATGAACGTCGCTTCCCGGCACCCGTGCCCGTATGGCGGCCTCGATGCTGTCGGCGAAGCGGTTCCACTCTCTCATGGTCATCGCCGTGTAATAGCATGTTACGGCGCGGCGCGGGAAATTGAGCCTTCCCGCGATCTCGTTGCTCGTGCAAACATCCATGTGCGGGTACAGGGACCTGACACGGTCCTCGACCATCCTTTCATGGGCGTCGTTCCGGTTGGAGAATTTCCCGGCGACGGCCACCCTCTCGATACCGGAATCATGGACCTTCCTTATGACCTGCTCCACCTCTTTCACGTCGGGACCCTCTATCTCCCTGCCGCGGAAGTCTATGCCCCCTTTCAGGAAATAGGTGTCGGGACTTATCCTGTAGGCCGAGAAGGGCAACCCGCTGCCGGGAACAAGGAGAAGCGCCGTGCGCTCTCCCCGCCCGGTGGCGAGGAGATTGGTGACGAGCGTGGTGGAGAGGACTATCCTGCGAACGTCCTTTGTACCGCCGCGCGCGAGGAGCTCGTCCAGCACGGACAGAAGGGTGCCTTCAAGATCGTTCTCGTCCGTCGGGTGCTTGACGCTCGAAAGGACCTCCCCTTCCGAAAAGAGGACCCCGTCCGTGTATGTGCCGCCCACATCGATGCCGATCAGCATGTTGTTCACCTCGTGTTTTTCCCGGGTCATCCGGGATCACTCAAATTCTTCGAACTCCTCCGCGGAGTAAAACAGATGAGTCTCTTTTATCCTCTCCCCGTCAAGGCTGCCGTCGAGAATGGACGCCTCGGCTTTGGCCCTGAACACGTGCGCCCGGGCCTCAAGCTCGGCGAGGCGCTTGTCGAGGCCCCTCTCCCGGATGATCTCCTTGACGGTGCGGAAGATCTCCTCGCTCCCGTGGAGGAACACCCCCTCGTCGAGGATCTTGACGGCAACCATGCGCTTGAAGTCGTCGAAGGCCGCCTGCTCCCTGACGCGCATGAGCCTCTTTATCTTATAGTCCACTTCCTCGTTCACGTCAGGATCGATGAGCATCCTGTACTTCCTGCGGTATATCAGCTCGTCGAGCCTGCCTATGGGGCCGTCCGCAACGTCGTCATCGGTGACGACGACGAGGTCGATATCGGAGCCGCGCACGAGCTTTCCCGTGCTGCGCTCCGGACGGGGCACGTCATGGGCCATATTGTACACGATGTCCCCGGCGATGATGAAACACATCCTGCCGGCCATCTCCGCGGCGTCTTCGTATTCCTCCATGACATCGAGGACCATACGGCGGGCGCGGTCGAACTTGAGCCTGCTTATCTCCCGGATCCGGTCGCCCAGCGCGAGACACCTCTCATCGAGGGCGACCCTGTCACCGGGCAGGCCGACGACGCAGTAGGTGAGAAATTCCCGGAGGATGGACGGGGAAAGGCGGGCGAAACCCTCGACGTGGCGGTCGAGCCTCATGTATCTCGTGCCCAGGGAGCGGACCTCCAGTCTGCCGGAGGTCCTGCACGTCCTCCACAGGAGCAGGCTGTCCGTTCGCATCTCCTTCTGGATCTCAAAACCCGTCAGCGGGCCTCTCGTGCCGACAAGGCTCACGATGGCGTCTTCTGTACCGCTCATTTCCCTGATCTTCCGTGCCGTGGCCGGACCCGTGAGGGCTTCCAATGTCTCTCTCGCGGGTTTTTTTGCTCCCGCCTCTCTAACCGAGATGGGCCCTGATTACCTCCGCGATCTCGGCACAGTGCCTTTCCGTTACCGCATAGGTCGGTCCTTCGACCATCACCCTGCACATGTTCTGGGTGCCGGAATAACGCACGAGGACGCGCCCCTCATCGCCAAGCTCCTTTTCGACCCCCTCTATCACCGCCATCACCTGAGGTATGGTGGCGATATCGGGTTTGCTTTTTACATCAACGTTGATGAGTTTCTGGGGATAGATATCCATCCACTTCGCCAGTTCCGACAGGGGCTTGCCCGTCCTGACCATGGCGGCGAGAAGCTGGAGAGCGGTGATGATGCCGTCGCCCGCGGTGTGATGGTCGAGAAAGATCATATGCCCCGAATCCTCTCCCCCCACGACGCCGCCGAGGCGCAACATGTCCTCGAGGACGTAGCGGTCTCCGACCTTCGACGCGTGGTACCTGAAGCCGTATCTTTTGCAGGCGACCCTGAGACCCAGGTTGCTCATCACGGTGCTCACGAGAAGGTCGTTCTTCAGTTTGCCCTGATCCTTGAGCATCCTCGCGCAGATGAGAAGGATCTGGTCTCCCGTCATCTCCTGCCCCTTCTCATCGACGGCGATGAGGCGGTCCCCGTCACCGTCGAAGGCAAGCCCGACCGCTGCGCCGGTCTTAACGACCCTTTGCCTCAAGTCCTCCGTATGCTGGGAGCCGCACCTGTCGTTGATGTTGATGCCGTTCGGGGCATTGTGGATAACCTCGATGTCGGCGCCGAGTTCCCAGAAGGTGTCGGGAGCCACCCTGTACGTCGCCCCGTTGGCGGTGTCGAGGACGATCTTCATCCCCTCGATGGAGAGGTCGCGGGGAAAGCTGTTCTTCACGAAAACGATGTACCTGCCGTGCGCGTCCTCGAGGCGGAAGGCCTGTCCCATCTCCCGGACGGGCGGGACGAGACCGTGCAGGGTGTTGCTCATCATCAGCTCTTCGATGGCCTCCTCCTGTTCGTCGGAGAGCTTGAAGCCGCTGCCGTTGAAGATCTTTATCCCGTTGTCCTGGTACGGGTTGTGGGAGGCGGAGATCACGATCCCCGCGTCGGCGCGCATGCTCTGCGCTATGAAGGCTATCCCTGGCGTCGGCAGGACGCCGACGAGATAGGGGTTGCCCCCCATGGAGGTTATCCCCGATTCCAGGGCGCCCTCGAGCATGTACCCGGAGATGCGCGTGTCCTTCCCGATCACGATCCGGGGCCGATCATGGGTCTTCTTCAGGAGATAGACCACGGCCTGCCCGATGGCAAAGGCTATCTCCGCGTTCATCGGATACCGGTTCGCTTCCCCCCGGACACCGTCGGTACCAAAAAGTTTACCCATGATCACCCCTCACTCGCCTTGCAACTCTTCCGCGTCATCTGCCGAACATGTTGAGGGACGGCAGCAGTTCCTGCACCTTCCCGCAGAGGGTGTCGACGATCTCCTGCAGCCATGCCGTACCCTTTGCCGAGGTCCCGGCGCCAAATCCCTGTATGGTCTCTATGTAGTCAGCGCCGCCGGCGCCCTCAAGCTTCCCGGCGAGGGCGAGAAAATCATCCCGCGACCGTCCCGCGAGGTCGTCCTCCGGCGGGGACATGAAGATCCCTTCCATCTCTCCCAACCTCTCGTACAATTCGTTCCTCCCGTTGCCGTCCTTCCCCGCTCCCGCCCCGTGCTCCGGCCTTTGCGCCTTTGCCGCCAGCATCCGAAGCCTCTTCAGACGTTCCTCCTTTGCCAGGGCAAGTGTGTCCATGAGCCCCGAGAAGATGAGATCCCCGAACTCGCGCGCCTCCAGGAAGGGGCGGCGCACGTGACGGTACCACTGCTCCAGCGCCACCAGGTTGGCGATGTATATGATGTTGTTCCCCACGATGCGGCGGAGGTTCGGATAGGTCCCCGGCCGGACATCGATCGTCCTTGCCGAATGTGTCTTTCCCACGATGAGCTTGTTGTCTTCCGGGAAATCGCTCCTCAGCACCGAATTGGCGGCTACCACGTTCCCGTACCCCATCCTGAGAGGTCCCACCAGGCCGCCTTGGCCGCCGAGGAAGATGGGTGGCTGGTTGAGCATGACCCCGCGGGGGACGTCCCCGATGAGGGATGCCGTCGTCTTGTCGCCGTCGGGCGTGAAGTTGAAGTGGATGTAGGAGCTTCCCACCTCGCTGTGGTTTTTGCGGCTC
>MVQQ01000118.1 GCA_002067555.1 Syntrophorhabdus sp. PtaB.Bin184 | reverse complement strand
GGCGGGGAACGTGACGGGGGCCTTCGCGAACGTCACGAGCGACCTGGCTTACCTCATGCCTTCCCTGAGCTACGACGCTGGCCATGTTTATCTCCTTCTCGCCCGCAGATTCACGGATTTCTCGGGCGTGGCATCGACGGGCAACCAGAAGGCGGTGGCCGCGGCGCTCGACCGCATATCGACGTCGGCACGGGGAGACATGGAGGATGTTGTCAACACCGTCCTGGGACTCTCCGCTCCAGGAGCAAGGAGTGCCTGCGAGCAGATGGGCGGGCTCTCCCACACTGCCCTTGCGGCGACGACCTTCTCGTCCTTTCGCGGGTACATGGGGACGATGACGGAAAGGTCGAGGAGCTTCCTGACGGGCGAGCCGTCATCAGTCTTCGCCGCCCGCCCCGTCATGCTTGCCTTCAAAGGTGGCGACAGGGCGAGCGATGCCGGCAACACGCTTCTTGCCGCCCTCGGGCGGACGGGAGGCATCGATCTGCCATACAGGGGCCTGTGGGTACAGGGATACGGCGGGACGGGCGACATGGGCGGCGGCGATCCGGCATCTCACTACGGATATGACATGGCAGGTGTCGTTGCCGGATTCGACAGGCAGATAGCCGACCCCCTTCTTCTCGGCATCTCGCTGGGATACTCCAGTACGAAGACCTCCATGCGGGACCTCACGGACAAGGCCACGGTATCGAGTTATCAGGCAGGTCTCTACGGTGTGTACAGGCACGATCCCTGGTACCTGAGTTCCACGGTGGCCTTCGGGTACAACCGTTATGACACGCAGAGGGACATATCCTTCGGCGAGATCGTGAGGTCTGCGAGGGCGCGCTACGACGGCCATTCGCTCGGGGGATACCTGGAGACGGGTTGCCGGATAGCGACGAGCGGTGCGGACATCATCCCCATGGCGTCCCTGATGGCTGGCCGCCTCATGCGGGACGGCTTCCGGGAAAGAAACGCCGGGGCCGTGAGCCTCGATGCGGACGGGGAGAGTTCCTCCTTCCTTACGGGTTCCCTGGGCGTGAGATTCAGGAAGGACTACGTCTTCTCGTCGGGTGCCTTCACACCGGAGATCACGATGCGTTGGGACCACGATCTCGTTGGTGACGACCACGTTCTCAACGGCCGCTTCGCGGGACAACCTCTGTCTGCTTTTACCACGAGGGGCGAAAGGGGTGACAGGAACAGCTTTGCCCCGGGATTCGGGTTTACCCTGCGGACGAAGGAGAACGTGTATTTCCAGCTGATCTACGACGGGAGTTTCTCCAGTGACAGTGCACAGCACCGGGCGACCCTGGGTCTCAGATACGCCTGGTAGGGACTTTCATGGGAGCTTGCATGTCTATGGAAGATCCTCGGAAAGGGAATGGTCGGGATGACTGGATTTGAACCAGCGGCCTCTTGCTCCCGAAGCAAGCGCTCTACACCATGCTGAGCTACATCCCGTAGGCATTAAAATACCAGACTTGCCGGGAAATATCCATTGATTTTTCCTGGTTGCCGTGATACTAGTTCTGACTTTACCGAAGGGGGTTGGAAGCCATGGAGAAGAAGCCGGTCAGAATAACGGACCTGACATTGAGGGACGGCCACCAGTCACTTTTTGCCACAAGGATGAGAACGGAGGACATGCTGCCCATTGCCGGGAAGATGGATTCCGTCGGGTTCCATTCGGTGGAGGTCTGGGGCGGGGCCACCTTTGACGTCATGACCCGGTTCCTCGACGAGGACCCCTGGGAGAGGGTGCGGCTCCTGAAGGACAAGATGCCCAACACGAAATTTCAGATGCTCCTTCGGGGACAGAACCTCGTCGGTTACAGAAATTACGCCGACGACGTCGTCGATGCCTTCGTCGAGAAGAGCTGCGAAGTGGGCATAGACATATTCCGCGTCTTTGACGCCCTAAACGACGAACGTAATTTTACAGCCGCCTTCAGGGCCATCAAGCAATGCGGCAGGCACATCCAGGGTGCCATATCCTATTCACTGACGGAAGGGAGACTTGGAGGGCCGATATTCAATATCGGATATTACCTCAACAAGGCGAAGAAGATAGAGGACATGGGGGCCGACTCGCTGTGCATCAAGGACATGGCGGGGATCATTTCGCCTTATGACGCCTGTGAGCTCGTGTCCCGCCTCAAGGAGACCCTGTCCATTCCCGTTCATCTCCATACACACTACACGAGCGGGATGGCCTCGATGTCGCTCCTCAAAGCCATAGAGGCCGGCGCCGACGGCATAGATACCTGTCTTGCCCCCTTCGCGTACCGGTCTTCACATTCGCCCTCCGAGGCCTTCACCGTCGCGCTCAAGGACACCCCTTACGATCCGAAGCTGGACCTTGCGAAGATGTCGGAGATAGGCGATTATCTCGAGGAGATCATTCCGCCGAAGCTGAGGTCCTTTTCAGACCGGACCCGCTATGCTGTCATTGATATCGGGGTCCTCATCCATCAGATCCCCGGCGGCATGATCTCGAACCTTGTGAGCCAGCTCAATAAGGCCAAAGCGCTCGACAGGCTCGATGAGGTCTACGAAGAGATACCGAGAACGAGGAAGGACATGGGCTTTCCGCCGCTTGTCACCCCCACGAGCCAGATCGTCGGGGTGCAGGCTGTCTTCAACGTCATCGCGGGCCGGTACAAGATGATCAGCAACGAGGTAAAGGATTACTTTTACGGTCTCTACGGCCGTCCCCCCGCACCCGTGAACGAGGAGATAAAGGCGAAGGCATTGAAGGGCTATCCCCGGGGAACGACACCCATCGATGTGCGCCCGGCGGACATCCTCGAGCCGGAGCTGCCCGCGGCCCGGGAGGCGCTGAAGGGAATATCGGAAGACATGGGCGATATCCTCATCTACGCCCTCTATCCCGTAACGGGTCTGGAATTCCTGAAAAAGAAGTACGGGAAGCAGGGGTAGGGGAAGGGGACAGGGGTCATAGAACGCCCTTGGGGATTATCAAGGGCCAGCCATGCCCTGCGAAGTCCTGTTTTCTCTTTGGCCTGAGACCTGAGACCTGGAACCATCTTCTCCCCTTGCAAAGGTTTCTCCCCGATGGTATCTTAACCCCATGAATAAACTGCTCGTCGCGGTAGGCTCGAAGGAAAACGTCATCGAGGATATCCATGTTCTGGCCCGCCGGTTCCACGACCATCCCGGGATCGTGATCGCACAGGGTAAGGACCTCAGGCAGGTTGTCATCGAGAAGGCATCCAATCTCTTCCTGGCCGAAGAGCTTGTCATGGCCATAGTCGATCCGACAGCACAGGATGTGACCGCGTTGCGTTCCCAGATCGATGTGCTGAAGGAGAGGGTGGGAATCCTCGTCTATTTCACGTCCGATGCCGGCGAACTCGCGGAAAGCCTGGGAGGGAAGGTGATCGCCCTGGAAAAGGACAGGGAAAAGAGGATACGACAGCGGGTTCTGGGTGTCCTCAAGGCCAACGGCAAGAAGATGACGGACAAGGCGTTCAACCTCTTGACCTCAAGGGTTAGGGATGAGTCCATACTTGAGCAGGAGCTCCTGAAGCTTATAGGGTACTCGGGGGACAGGACGACCATCGAATCCCGGGATATCCGCGCCGTCGTAACGGAGACGCACGAAGAGACGCTGATGGCCCTTTTCGATGCCTTTTCGAGAATGGACAAGAAGGAGGTCCTTGCCATCTTCGAAGACCTTCTCGAGAACGGCCAGCATCTGCTCGCCATCCACAGTTATCTTGTCAACCAGATGCGTCTTCTCATGCAGGCAAAGGACCTGGAGCCTTTTGTGCTGGACGCAAAGGCGTACCCGGCTTTTGCGGCGGAATTCAAACGATGGAAGAACAGGGTGGATGTGGATACGTCGGGCAGGAAGCGCTACCTGCCTTATCAGCATCCCTATTATGCCTTCAAACTTGCGGGCACGTCGCGAAAGGTATCCCGAAAGAATCTTGTCGAGTTCTACGATTTTCTGAGTTCTCTCGACGTGAAGATCAAGACGGGCACGAAACAGGACCGCGCGCTCATGGAGTACGGCCTTCTGAAGGTCTAGATCCCCGATGACCTATCTCCATGTCCTTCTCTTCGTGGCGACAATAGCATCGACGGTACTGGTGGGAGGTTTCCTCTACAGTCTGGCCATCATGACGATCCTCCTGTGCCACGAATTGGGCCATTACCTCGTGGGCAGGCATTATGGTATCCCGAGCACGCTTCCCTTCTTCATTCCCCTGCCTCTGCCGCCTTTCGGCACATTCGGTGCCGTGATAAAGATGAAGGGGGGTTTTGTCAACAGGAGCACGCTTTTCGATGTTGGCATCGCAGGCCCCTTGAGCGGATTCGTGGCCGCTCTCCCTTTCATCGTGGCGGGCATGAAGATGTCCACAGTGACACCTCTTGCCGGAATACCGGCCGCGAGTTACATGCAGCTCGGGGATCCGCTTCTGTTCAGGGTGCTTCAACCGCTGCTCATCGGAGATGTTCCCGCGGGCCACGACCTCGTTCTCCACCCTTTTGCCTATGCGGGCTGGGTGGGGCTTTTCGTGACCTCCCTGAACCTTCTGCCTGTCGGCCAGCTTGACGGAGGCCACGTGGTCTATGCCATCTTCGGCGAAAAGAGCGCGTGGGTCTACCGCGCCGTCATCCTCGGCCTCGGGGTCCTGGCGGCCCTCGTGAACATCGGTTGGCTTACCCTCGTTATCCTCCTTCTCATCTTCGGCATGCGCCACCCCAGGCCGTTCGACGATGAAACCCGGCTTGACGGGCGGCGCAAAAAGATGGCGATAGCGGTCCTTGCCATCTTCATCTTCTCCTTCATCCCCTCTCCCTTCCCGGAAATGAACCTCACAAAGATCATAGAAAGCAGGTTCTAGGCCGTTCTTCGCCGCGTCCACCCGTTAGGCGCTTTGGTGCCGACCCGTGTGCCCGTCTACGCAATAAAAAAGCCGCAGGGCACCCTGCGGCTTTTTTATTGCGGTTCCCTCTTTAAAAGACCGGCCGTATCGGCTTTGCCGGTTTCAGTTCCGTGCTTGCCATGACCTCGGACTGGTCGACCGCCTCGGCAAGACTGATCTTTCCCTCGAGATAGGCCTTCGCGGCATTCTCGGGGAAGAAGATATAGAGGTACTCGATATGACCGCCGTATGTGTCGCACTGGGAATAATCCCTGGCCGCCCAGTAGATACCGAATGCGAGACCTTCAATCTGGTCGCCGTCGAGGTCACTCGGTTTCATCCTCTTGATGTATTTGGGCACAAAGTCCCGGATTATCTTCGCGATGCGCTCCTCCGGTTTTGTCGAGTTGCCGTCGAAGGAGGCTTCTTTGGGTCTCACGTATACCATGACGTAGTGCAGCTGCTGCTTGTCGAAATCCTCAAGTGTGGTGATGCCTATGCCGTCCTGGTAGATGCCCACGTTATCGGAGCTGTATCGGTTATAGATGTCTTTGAAGAGGGCGGCGTTCTTGTCAAAGACAGACTGGGCATGCTTGTTGTTGTAGCTTCTTTTCACGCTGTCTGCTTCACCTTTGGCGACGTAGATCGGTCCCGGTGTACATGAGCACAGAGCGAAGACCATGAGTGCCGTGGCAATGATGATATTTCTCATTTCTTTCCTTTCTCCTCTTGTTTCAGCATTGCGACGAGTTCGGTAAGTTCTTCGCGAATCTCGTTGAGTATTCTCTTGTGATTTGCGAGGTATTGCTTTGCCCCGTCAATGGTGAATCGTTTTTCGTGAAGGAGCTTTTTGATGGTGAAGATGATCTCGAGGTCCTTCTTCTTGTAGAGACGCTGTCCGGTGGGACTCTTGACAGGCTTGATGTCCTTGAATTCCTGCTCCCAGTAGCGAAGCACGTGAGGTTTCAGTCCCGTTAACGTGCAGACTTCCTTGATACGGTAAAAAACCCTGTCGGGTATTTCTCTGCCGTTCATTCGTGCCTTCTGCTGTCGTTGATCTCGTCCTTCAATACCTGGCTCAGCCTGAAACTCAGCACCTTGCGTTCCGTTATCTTGATCTCTTCACCTGTTTGCGGGTTGCGTCCGCGGCGGGCTTTTTTCTTTCTGACGAAGAAATTGCCGAAACCGGAAATCTTTACGTTCTCATCGGTGGCGAGAGTGTCCTTGATGATCTCGAAGAACCGGTCGACGATATGCGCGCACTCCCGTTTGGAAAACCCGAGCTTTTCGTAAAGATCGGTTACAATATCTATTTTGGTCATAACTCCTCCTTATGCCCTTAACGAAATTCCGTCAATATTCGTCAGCTCGCCGATGATCCTTTGCTGCAAGGCGTTGACACGTTCATCGGTAAGGGTATCTTCGTGGGATTGGAACACCACGCGAATGGATACGCTCCGCCTCTCCTTCCTGAACATGTCGAATATCCCCACTGAGACAATAAGGGGTGAAATGCCCTTGATCTTCTCAACAAGCGTGGCTATCGGTATCCCGTCGTCCACGAAGAACGAGAAATCACGCGTCATCTGCGGATAACGGGGTATCGGCCTGTATTGAAGCGTCAAGTTCCCTTTTTCTAAGATTATATCAAATCGTAACTCAGCGCAATAAATAGTTTGTTCGATCTCGTAGAGCCCGAGAACGTCGTCACGGACAGCCCCGGCCCAGCCGACTTTCACGCCGTCAACGACGATGTCGGCGCTCCGGCCGCGATCGAGAAAAGGTTCGGTGGTCGGGACTGTCTTACAGCTCGCTCCGAGCCTCTCCATCAAACCTTCGATGATTCCCTTGATGTCGAAGAAGTCATAATCCGCGTGCTTTTCCTTCCATGAGTATTCCTTCTCCTTGCCCGTCAGGGCGAAGCAGAGGGCGGTGTGCTCGCGGATGCGCTCATCCTCCCGAAAAAAGACCTTTCCTTTCTCAAAGAACCTGAGGTTCTTCGTGCCCCGGTTGATGTTGTACGCCATGCATCTCAGGACGGAGGGTGTCATCATGGTCCTCATGACGCCCCAATCGCGGGAGATGGGGTTCATGATGGACACGTACCTAGCGCGTTCGTCATCCTCGGGAATACGGAGATTTTCGATGTCCTTCGTGGCGAAGAAGGAAAAATTGATGATCTCGTAGAAGCCCGTTCCCAGGCAATACTCCTTTATCATAGCCAGAAAGCGTTCTTTCCGGGTGACCCTCTGGGGTTTGAGGACGGCCACGGGGCTCGTGTCGGGAATGTGTTCGAATCCGTGGACCCGGGATATTTCCTCGATGATATCGGCCGCCTCGACGATGTCATGCCTGAAGTTGGGCACGGATATGACGAACCCGTTCTCGTCCTCTTTCATCATGAGGAGGTCGATGGATTTAAGTGCACGCGTGATGGCGTCCCGGCTGATGTGGGTGCCCAGGAGCCCGTTGATGTTGCTGTAGGTGATGTAGATCGTTCGGGGTTCCTTCTTTTCGAAGATCTCCCTGGCGCCTCCCACAACCTGGCCGCCCGCGAGTTCATGCATGAGGTACATCGCCCTTTCGGCTGCATACCCGACATTGTCGATATCGATGCCCTTCTCGAACCTGAGCGACGCCTCGGATCTGATCCCGAGCCTCCTGGCGGTGGCCCGGATGGAGTAAGGATTGAAATAGGCGGCTTCAAGGGCCATGTTCTTTGTCGTGCCCGTAATTTCAGAGTTTTCGCCGCCCATGATCCCCGCGACCGCCACAGGTCCCGAGCCGTCGCAGATAAGGATGTCTCCGGCCTCGATGGGCCGGTCGATGCTGTCAAGGGTACGAAACGTCGATGGTTCTGCGGCCACTTTCACCTCTATCCTCGACTCGTCGAGGCGCTCGAAGTCGAAGGCGTGGAGTGGTTGGCCCAGTTCGAGCATGACGTAGTTCGTCACGTCCACTATATTGTTGATGGGCCTCATGCCGCATCGCGTGATCCTTCGCCTCATCCAGAAAGGGGAGGGGGCGATGGTTATGCCCTTGATGAGCTTGAGGACGTAGCGGGGACAGGCCGTTGTGTCCCATATATGGAGGGCTATCTCGTTTTCCACCGAGCCTCCAGCATCGGCCTTAAGCTCGAAACCGGGCAGCTTCGCCTTCTGTCTCAGTATGCTTGCCACCTCCCGCGCGATTCCAAGGACGCTCAGGCAATCACCGCGGTTCGGAGGGACGCTGACGTCGAGCACCGTGTCGTAAGAAATAGGGTGATCGGCAAGGATGCTACCGGGTGCTATGTCGTCAGGCAGGATGAAGATGCCGCTGTGGTCGTCGGAAATGCCCAGTTCCTTTTCGGAGCAAAGCATCCCGAATGACTCGATGCCGCGCACCTTGCGCTTGCCGACGACGAACTCCCTGTCAATGGTCGCGCCCACGGTTGCCAGCGGAACCCTGTCACCGACGGAGATGTTCGGCGCCCCGCAAACGACGGTGAGATTTTCGCTTCCCGTGTCGATGGAGCAGACAGAGAGGTTATCGGCGTTGGGATGCACATCGATGGTGGTTATGGTGCCCGCCACGACCCCGGTGAAGCGCGGTGTGAGCCTCTCGATGCTTTCCACCTCCAGCCCGCGCATCGTTAGCCGTTTGGCGAGATCCTCGGGTTCTATGTCAATGACAACGAATTCGTTCAGCCACTCGATGGGTACCTTCAATTGATCTCACCTCAGAACTGCGAAAGAAACCTGATGTCGTTATAGTAAAACTGACGGATATCGTCGATACCGTACTTTATCATGGCTATGCGTTCGACCCCCATGCCGAAGGCAAAGCCTGTGATCTCCTCCTGGTCGTAACCGACATTGCGGAAGACCTGGGGATGGACCATGCCGGAGCCCAGTATCTCGAGCCACCCCGTGTCCTTGCACACCCTGCAGCCCGCGCCCCGGCATATCACGCAGCCTATGTCCACTTCAGCGGACGGCTCCGTGAAGGGGAAATAACTGGGCCGAAACCTCAAGGGGGTGTCGGGCCCGAACATCTCGTGAATAAAAATGCTCAGGATCCCCTTGAGATCGGAGAAGCGAACGTTTTTATCCACCATCAACCCTTCGACCTGGTGGAACATCGGCGTGTGGGATATGTCGTTGTCACAACGGTAGACGGAGCCGGGCGCGATGATCTTCACCGGCGGCAGCTGTGCTTCCATGGTGCGTATCTGTACGGGCGAGGTGTGGGTCCTCAGGACGACACCGGGCCGTATGTAGAATGTGTCCTGCATGTCCCGGGCCGGATGGTCCGAAGGGATATTGAGGGCCTCGAAATTGTAGTATTCCGCCTCGATATCGGGGCCTTCCGCCACGGCGAAACCAAGGGAGCCGAAGATTCGTATAATCTCTTCGAGCGTGAGTGTGATGGGATGCTTCTTTCCGAAAAGCGGGGTGGTTCCGGGCATGGTGATATCGATGAGCGAGGCCCGTTCCTTCTTCTGCCTCTCGATCTCGTCGAAATCCTTTTCCAGTTCACCGATCCTGAGGTCCGCCCAGGTCTTGATCTCGTTGATGGCCTTGCCGGCATCGCGCCGCTGTTCCTTGTCGAGTGTTTTGAGCTTATCGAGATAGTCGGCGATAACCCCTTTTCTCCCGAGAAGGGATACCTTCGCCCGCTTGAGGTCCTCGATATTCCCGATCCGGGATATTTCGCCTTCTATCTTTTCTTTCAGTCCGCTTATGTCCAAGCGTCACCCTAATGCGTGACCACTGCCTTGACCTTTGCCACCACCTCGCCGAATCCCGCGGGGTCATTGACGGCCATGTCGGCGAGCGATTTCCGGTTGAGGGCTATGTTCGCGACCTTCAACCCGTTGATGAAACGGTTATAGGGTATGCCGTAGGAACGGCAGGCCGCGTTGATGCGAACGATCCACAGGGACCTGAAATCACGTTTGCGTTCCTTGCGCCCCACGTAAGCGTATTTGAGGGCCTTGAAGACACTCCTTTTCGCCACGCTGTACACGTTTTTCCTGCGTTGCGTCATGCCCTTCGCAAGTTTGAATATCTTCTTTCTTCTCTGTCTTGCCTTGAATCCTCGTTTTGCCCTTGGCATGGTCTTGTACCTCTCTAGA
>MVQQ01000117.1 GCA_002067555.1 Syntrophorhabdus sp. PtaB.Bin184 | reverse complement strand
GATGACGGGCGACCTGTCGAGGAAGCTAAGATACTCGAGGTTGATGTCTATCTCTCTCTGGACATGGGTGAAGATGATCTCCGCCTCTCCCATGAGTTGCCGCTCAATGTTGTTACGGATGATCCTTATCTGGAAGAACCCGGTAAGGGTGATGAGAACGAGAAAAAGTGCGAAGAACAGAGGAAGGGCAACAGCTCGCTTATCTCCCATGCCGCCCCGGACGAAAGCGCTGCATGTTCTTCCTGCGTTCCTGGTCGCAGAAGCTGTTGTATTGCTCGCGTTGCCTGTGGTTGAGTGTCCGCGAGACCTCGGAACGGTATTGCTGGTAGGAGTTGTGCCGGGCGGTGTCGAGTTCCTGCAGTTCACCCTGTATCCTGCCTATCCTGGCGGAGTTGGTTTCCGGATCCCGGTTCAGTTCCCTGAGTTCCCTGTGCTTTCGCGACGACTCCCTCCTCAGGGACTGCCATTCGTTGATGTACCTGTTCCTTATATCTTCAACCTGTGTTCTCTGGGGCTCAGTCAGTTGAAGCCCTCTCTCGAACTCGGAATATGAATTCTGAGCCCGGAGAGAGGGCGTTATGAACACGCACAGGAGGATGAAGAATACGACAAACGTCATGGATTCACGGGTACCCATACCTTGTGTGCGGGAACCCATTTCCCGCCTATCCATTGACCGGGCACCTCGACCCACTGTCCCGGAGGCTGGTCCTGAGGTGTTACCTGGCTCGATGACGGGTACGCCGCGGTCTGCTGAGCCGCGCCGTGCTGCTGGTTCTGAACGTGCTGGTCCACGGCGTTGCCACCCACGGCCCCGACAAGGGTTCCCACCGCCGCGCCGATGAGCGTCGACGCTGTGTCGTGTCCGATCACCTGACCTGCTATGGCGCCAAGGCCTGCCCCGATCGCGGCGCCTTTCTGGGTGTTATATCCCTCGGATGCGCATGAAACAAAAAAGAACGCCGCCACAACCGTCAGTAAGACAACTGCCACAGTTTTTTTCATTGTTCCCTCCCTTTTCGTCGAGGTGACGGACCCATGGGGGAGTCCGTCACCTTGCTTTCGTGTGCCTAGAACCTGGCGCAGGGCCCGAGTCCCCGCCCGCCGCCGCGCCCGCCGCCGAAGCCGGGGCCGTGGCCTGAGACAGCCAGCTTCTGGAGCTGCTCCGGAGTGTAAACCTTCCTCTGTTCGAGTTTGAACCGGACCGTTTTGTCGCGCATCTTCTGTCTCAGCGTATCAACTTCCTTTTCCTTTGCCAGGATCGCCGCGTCGCTTGCCTTGGGATCTGAATACAGCGTCCTCAGCTCATTGCGTTTCTGAAAGAGTTCATAACGCAGGGTCGAGGTTTCGGCATTGAATCTTTCCCGTATCTGCCACATCCTGTCCATTTGCTCCTTGGAGAGATCCACGCCCGGGCCATACGCATGTCGATATCCCTTCGGGCCGAAGCCTCCCGGCCCGACGGCAAAGACGGTCGATGCCATTGCTATGAACAGGACCGCCACGATGATCCCCAAAACCTTCTTCATTGTAACCTCCTCATATGGCATTTTGCAAATCATGGCTTTCTTTTTGGCAATTACCGTGCCATTTGCAGCAGATGTTTGTAACTCACTGTAAACATGAGATAAGCTGGATTATGACTTCCGACGACCGGCAGTTTTCAAGGAAACAAATGTCGATGGCGCACAGACCCTTCGACAAAACCGTCGAAAAGGCTTCCAGCCGCAGCACAGCAACGATCTTGCGGGGTTGAATTGCCCGCGGGTTCACGATCAACGACGGGTGTGTCTTCGTCTTAAGCCTCAACAGGATGTCAAGCCATTCAAGCGATTTAAGTCGCTCAAGCCGCCTTGCCGCGGGATTTGTCTGGCCCTTGACAGGGCAAGTGTGGTATAGTTTTCAGTTTTAAAATCCAAGGGGTATGTGCGAGCTGCCAAAAAATGAAAAGCCTCGTCTCCATAGCCGGGTTTGATGCCTCTTCGGGGGCGGGTGTCGTGAGGGATGTCGATACGTTCTTCTCCTTCGGCTTCCATGGCATCGCCGTACCGACCTGCATCGTGGTACAGGGCCCCGGGGGCGTGGAGCGCGTGGAGGCGTCGTCGGAGGATCTCTTTCGTGACACCCTCCGGTCGGCCACGGTGGGAATTGCGGTAAAGGGCGTGAAGATAGGCGTTCTCTGCGACGAATGCCATGTGAGGGCGACGGCGCGGTTCCTTGCAAAAAGGAAGGATATGCCCGTCGTTCTCGATCCTGTTTTTGCGGCCAAGAACGGCATTCCGCTCATCACGGATGAGGGCAGGGCGGCGTGCATCGACATGCTCTTCGGGAAGGTCACGGTTGTAACGCCCAATGCTGAAGAAGCCTCCGCCATCACGGGCACAAAGGTAGGGACGATAAAGGCTGCCAGAAAGGCGGCAGAAAGGATCCACTCTCTCGGGCCCCGGGCGGTCATCATAAAAGGAGGCCACCTGGAGGGCGATCCCGTCGATGTGTTGTTTGATGGGAAAGAGCATGTCTTGTACAGGAAGACGAGACTTCCCCGGTCGATCCACGGGACGGGTTGTTCCTTTTCCTCGGCGCTCGCCTGTTTTCTCGCGGCGGGATATTCCCTGTCTCGTGCTTTCATGGCGACTCAGGGATACCTCGAAAGACTCCTTGGGTCAAGCTACAGGATCGACAGAAAAGGACATTTCTACGTCTCTTCGGCAACGGAAAGAAGATTTGGACATGGCAAAGGGATATATGAAAATACAAGGGGCTCACGGGAGATTGCCGGAAGACCCGGGTCCGTTGAGAATATGGAGATGATACGACCATGAAAAACCAGCTTATTGCAGCACGGGAAGGAAAG
>MVQQ01000116.1 GCA_002067555.1 Syntrophorhabdus sp. PtaB.Bin184 | reverse complement strand
AAGGAAAAGGGCGGGTTATAGGTCATTGGTTATAGGTCATTGGTTATGGGTCATGGGCACGATTTTGCCTGTTTCGTCCCATCACCTATTACCTATTACCCCGAACCCGACCTGAGCTTCGGTTTCCGAAGTTCAGGTCGTTGATATTGTTACATCTTTATGCTACATTAGGGTGTTGGTTGCGACCGAATGAATATCCGTGAAAGACTGGAAGAACGGGAAGGGCAGATTTTGTCGCCCTGGGCGCAGAGAAGCGCCGCCACGCGCGGAAGGGTGCGGGAAGAGGCGGAGTGCGACATCAGGCCGGCTTTTCAGCACGACCGCGACAGGATAACCCACAGCAAGTCTTTCCGACGGCTCAAGTACAAAACACAGGTCTTCCTTTCGCCAACGGGAGACCATTACCGGACACGGCTGACGCATACTCTCGAGGTATCGCAGATCGCCCGGACCATCGGTCGGGCGCTTGGCCTCAACGAGGACCTCGTGGAAGCCATAGCTCTTGCCCATGACCTCGGCCACACACCTTTCGGGCATTCCGGGGAGGACGTTCTCAATTCGCTTTACCCCGGCGGCTTCAGACATTATGAGCAAAGCCTGAGGGTCGTGGACATTCTCGAGAAAGACGGCAAGGGCCTCAACCTGACGATGGAGGTCAGGGACGGGATCGTGAAACACTCCAAGGGCAAAGGGGACATAATCATCCGGGATGATGATGAAAGGCCCCTCACCAAGGAGGCGGAGGTGGTCCGCATCGCCGACATCATCGGTTACCTGAACCACGATATTGATGATGCCATACGTGGCAACGTGATCAGCGAGGAAAACATCCCGCGGCATCTCCGGGACCATCTCGGACACAACGTGTCGGACCGCATCGACACGATGGTGCGCGGCGTCATCCGGAACACGCTGGAGAACGGCAGGATGGAACTGGAATGCGGGAAGGAACTGGAGACCCGGATGCTGGAGATGCGCGACTTCCTCTATGCCCGGGTCTACGAGAGCCCCATCGTCCACGCGGACTTCATCAAGTGCTCGAGGATCATCGAGGACCTGTACGGGTACTTCCTCAAGCACCCCGACGCGTTCCTCAAGGAAACGGGCCGCGCCGACTTCTACGACGATCCCGTTGCCTGTGTCCGAGACTTCATCGCCGGGATGACAGACCGTTATGCCTTCAGCCTTTTTGAGAGGATCTTCCTGCCCATGCCATGGAACATCCCGGTGTAGGAAAGGAAGATCCGGGAAACTGAACGAACAACGACCATCAAGCGCGTTTTGATAGGTACATATGGAAAGGGAGCTCACAATGATGGATAAGGTTTACGACCCCCACAGCATCGAAAAGAAGTGGTACGCCGAGTGGCTGGAAAAGGGATACTTCACGGCCAGGAACGACTCCAGGGAAGAGTATTTTTCCATGGTCATCCCACCGCCCAACGTCACGGGGTCTCTTCACATGGGCCATGCCCTCAACAACACGCTGCAGGACATCGTGACCCGGTATTTTCGCATGTGCGGGGTCAATTCCCTGTGGCTTCCCGGGACCGACCACGCGGGTATAGCCACACAGAACGTGGTTGAGCGCGAGCTGGCCAAGGAAAGCACCAACCGCGAGGCCCTGGGCAGGGAAAAGTTCGTGGAACGGGTCTGGCAGTGGAAGAAACAATCGGGCGGGACCATCATCGAACAGCTCAAGAGGCTTGGCGCGTCCTGCGACTGGTCGCGCGAGCGCTTCACCATGGACGAAGGGCTCACGCGTGCTGTCCGCGAGGTCTTCGTGAGACTCTACAACGAAGGTCTGATCTACCGGGACAATTACATCATAAACTGGTGCCCGCGCTGCAAGACGGCCCTTTCCGACCTCGAAGCGGAGCATGAGGAGACCCAGGGACACCTTTACTACATCCACTACCCGCTCGCAGAGGGCGAGGGTTATCTCACCGTCGCCACAACGAGACCCGAGACGATGCTCGGAGATACCGCCGTCGCCGTCAACCCCGAAGACCCCCGGTACGGGAAATATGTCGGGCAGGAGGTCATCCTCCCCATAGTCAACAAAAGGATCCCCGTCATCGGCGACAGCTATGTCGACGTCGAGTTCGGCACGGGCGCGCTCAAGGTCACACCGGCGCACGACCTCAATGACTTCGAGATCATGAAAAGGCATGGGCTCGAGCTTATAAAGGTCATTGACGAGAACGGCGACATGAACGAGAACGCACTCCACTACCAGGGTATGGAACGCTTTGAATGCCGCAGGAGGATCGTCGAGGAGCTCGACGAAAAGGGTTATCTCGAAAAAACGGAACCCTACCTCATGGGCGTCGGCAAATGCTACCGCTGCAAGACCGTTGTCGAACCCGCCCTCTCCCTCCAGTGGTTCCTCAGGATGAAGCCGCTGGCCGAGCCTGCCATCGCCGCCGTGCGGGAGCACCGCGTGCGCATCATTCCGGAGATGTGGGAGAAGGTCTACTTCGAATGGATGGAGAACATCAGGGACTGGTGCGTGTCACGCCAGATCTGGTGGGGCCACCGGATACCGGTGTGGTACTGCGAATCATGCGGAGAGATGATCGTCTCCGTCGACGATCCCCCGGCATGCCCGAAATGCGGCGGCGCCGTGAAGCAGGAATCGGACGTCCTCGACACCTGGTTCTCGTCGGGATTGTGGCCCTTCAGCACGCTGGGATGGCCCGACACCACAGAGGACCTCAGGACGTTCTATCCCACGTCTCTCCTCATAACGGGCTTCGACATCCTCTTCTTCTGGGTCGCCCGGATGATCATGATGGGACTCAAATTCATGGGCGACGTGCCTTTCCGCGATGTCTACATCCACGCTCTCGTCCGCGATGCCGAGGGCAAGAAGATGAGCAAATCCAAGGGCAACGTCATTGACCCCCTCATCATCATCGACGAATACGGGACCGATGCGTTCCGCTTCACCCTGACCATGCTCGCGGCCCAGGGACGGGACGTCCTTCTGTCGGAAGAACGCATAGAGGGCTGCAGAAACTTCGTCAACAAGATATGGAACGCCTCCAGGCTGTCGCTGTCCTTCATGGGTGAGCAGAAACCCGCTCATACCGGGAACAGTTCCTCCTTCCTTCCCGATCGCTGGATCCGTTCGCGCACCCAGAGGGTAATCCGCGACGTCCATGAAAGCATCCTCGGGTATCGCTTCAATGAGGCCGCAAATGTCCTGTACAGCTTCATCTGGCACGAATACTGCGACTGGTACCTGGAGCTTATCAAACCCAACCTGTACGGGAAGGTTGACCGCTTCGACACAGGCGCCACGCGGGCCGTCCTCCACAACACCCTTGAAGACATCCTGAAGCTCCTCCATCCCATCATGCCCTTCGTCACGGAGGAGATCTACCAGCGCCTTCCCGGCAGGGAATGCCCGAGCGTCATGATAGCACCCTTCCCTGCCGTCGACGAGTCGCAGATAGACAGCGACAGCGAAAAGATGATGGAGACCATCATGGGCATCGTCGACGTCATCCGCAACATTCGCGGCGAAACGGGGATCGCGCCCAATGTCCGCATAGAGACCGTGATCAGGGCGGGAGCCGACGAAGCGTTCCTGAAAGAATACGAATACTATATCAAGGAACTGGGCAAGGTGGAAAACCTCACCTTCACGGAGGGCAAAGCGCCGGACCATTCGGCGGTGGGCGTTTTCAAGGATATCGAGGTCTTCGTGCCCCTCAAGGACCTTATCGACGTCGCGAAAGAACTGGGAAGGATCGAAAAAGAGCTTGCAAGGATCACCGAAGATAGTGAAAAATTGATGAAGAAGCTGGGCAACGAGGCGTTCCGCCAGAAGGCGCCGGCGGAGGTCATAGCCCGCAACGAGGCGCAGTACAGCGAGCTTTCCGCCAGGAAGGAAAAGATCATGCAGAGCAAAAAGCTCCTGGAGAACCTTTCGAGGTAGTTGATGCCCTTAAATTTTTCGCTCATCGAGTCCTTCATAGCGGACCACCAGGAGGACATGAAGAACAAGGCCATGCTCCGCCATGACCGGTACCGTGTCCTCTCGGAGCTGGGGACGGCGCTTCAGACCGTCCTTAAGGACTACGAGATCTTCGAGACCGAGCTCAACGCCCTTGTCATAGAGATAATCGACAATGCCTCGTCCTACGAAACCCTCCGGGAATGCCATGAACGGGCAGTCGCCGGGGTGGAAAACTTCTTCCTCGAAGAGGATACCATCGTGGATGTCCACGACCTCTTCCGCATCATCAGAGACAGGATCGCGATCAGGGTTCTCGACCTCGTCGAAGGGGAGATGGTCGACGAAGGCCTCGGGAAACCCCCCGTGGACTACGTCTGGGCTGGACTGGGAAGCGAGGGCCGCGATGAACAGACGATGATCACCGATCAGGACAACCTTCTTGTCTATGCCGAACGCGATGACGATTTCGCCTCAGGACAACTGAGGGAACGTTGCGCCGGGATGATGAAGGAGGGAGAATCCTCCGTTCCTCCCGACGCCCTCGACCCCAAGACACTTCTTGACGGATACTTCAGGATATTTGCACAGAAGGCCTCCGAGCGGCTCCACCAGGTCGGGTTCGAGAAGTGCAAAGGGGGCGTCATGCCCGTCAACGATCGCTGGAGAGGTTCCATAAAGGACTGGAAGAAAAGGATCGATGAACGCATCACCTTCAGCAGGGGGATCTTCGAGCCGCTGGACGTCATCATCCTTACCGACGCACGCCGGGTGAACGGTAACGACGCGATCCTCAAGGAGCTTCTGGACTACTTCTTCGCCCTCCTTACCAACAACAAGCACTTTATGAAGGAATTCATCCAGTCCGCCGTTCTGATGCCGAGCGCGCTCACTTTCTTTGGCGGTTTCAAGGTCGAAAAGGAAGGGGAGAACAAGGATAAGTTCAATATCAAGCTCCTGGGTTGGTCGCCGCTCATCCTCTCCGTCCGGATGCTCTCCCTGTCGAACGGGATATACGAGAGGAACACGCTCAAGCGGATCGCGATCCTGAGGCAGCGCAACATCATCAGGAAGGAGA
>MVQQ01000115.1 GCA_002067555.1 Syntrophorhabdus sp. PtaB.Bin184 | reverse complement strand
ATTCAACAGCGAAGGCGCGAGGATCTTCGACAAGGTAACGGCGGAGAACGTGAACAGGAGACTTGCCATAGTCCTCGACAACACCGTCTATTCGGCACCGCAGATCCGCGAGAGGATATCAGGCGGCAAGGCCTCCATCACCGGAGGTTTCACGCTCAATGAGGCAAAGGACCTCGCCATCGTGCTTCGCGCGGGCGCCCTTCCCGCCCCGGTGAAGGTGGTCCAGAACATCACCATAGGTCCGACGCTCGGCCAGGACTCGATCAATAAGGGCATGCTGGCCACGCTTCTCGCGACCCTCTTCGTTGTCATATTCATGATCGTCTACTACCGGTACTCGGGTATCATCGCCAATATCGCCCTCGGACTCAACCTCATATATTTGCTCGGTGTCTTCAGCGCCTTCAAGGCGACGATGACCCTCCCCGGCATAGCGGGTATCGCGCTCACCATCGGTATGGGCGTCGATTCCAACGTTCTCATCTTCGAGAGGATACGCGAAGAACTGCGGCTGGGGAAAACGGTCCGGGCGGCGGTGGACGGGGGGTACGCCAAGGCGTGGGTGGCGATATTCGACTCCCACATCACCACGCTCATCACGGCGGCCGTGCTCTTCATATTCGGAACAGGGCCGATAAAGGGTTTCGCGATAACCCTGATCTTCGGCATGATCATAAATCTCTTTACCGCGGTGTTCGGATCGAAGACCATCTTCGACTGGATACTCGTGAAATTCAAACCCAGAACACTGAGTATATGAGGCGGCGCCCATGATGGAGCTCATTAAAGATACGAAAATAGATTTCATCTCGGTAAGGAAGAAGGCATTTGGCATATCGGCGATACTCGTGGCCGTGGGGATATTCTCTTTTGTTATGATCTCTCTCGGCAAGGCCAACCTCAGCATCGACTTCACAGGCGGCACGAACGTGCAGGTGAGGTTCGCCGAAAAGGTCAATATCGGCGACCTGAGGTCGGCCCTGGAGAAGGGCGGTATTGACGATGTGCAGATTCAGGAGGTCAGCGGGACGCGGGATTTCTTTATCAAGACGAAGCTTTTGGACACGGAAAAGGAGTCTCTCACGACGAAGATAACCTCCATCCTGTCGACTCAGTTCAAAGGCGCCAAGTTCGAGGTGCTGGAGAGCAACATGGTCGGTCCCGGGGTCGGCAAGTCGCTGAAGAAATACGCCATCATCGCCATCGTTCTGGCCCTGCTCGGGATCATCATCTATATCGCCTGGAGGTTTACTTTCCTGTCAGGCATCGCGGCGACCATTGCCACCTTCCACGATGTTCTTGTCATAGCGGGGGTTTTCTACTTTCTCAACAAGGAGTTCAATCTCCTTATCATCACAGCTCTTTTGACCATAGCGGGATATTCCCTTCAGGACACGGTCGTCGTCTTTGACCGCATAAGGGAGAACTCGGGCAAGATGAAATCCCGCGACGATTTTGGCAGTGTCATCAACGCGAGCATCAACGAGGTCCTTTCCAGGACGATCGTTACCGGTATCAGCACCCTTATCAGTCTAGCCGCCATTATGATCTTCGGCGGGGAAGTGCTCTTCGATTTCGCCTTTGCGCTTTTTCTTGGCCTCATTGTGGGCACTTACTCTTCGATTTTCGTGGCGAGCCCGATCCTCTATGCATGGCGCCAAAAGATCCGTTAACGGTAACGTTGCCGTTCAGACACCCAGGAAAGATGTAATGCGGACGATCTGCTGCAGACTCGTGCAGCTGGGAGAGATTGCGTGAAGGCGAAGCTGGAAGAGGTCCTCAAGGAGAAAGAGAGGGAGCTCAAGCTCTACCGCAGGTTCCTTGACCTCAGGAGCTACTGCGAAAAGAAGGTCTTTCCGCGGATAGACGCTCCTATCGCGGAGCACGTGGAAACCTTGAAGGGCATCATCGAAAAGCTCATCCCCGACCCCAAGGACCGCACGGAAGAGATGTTCTCGGGCGAGATCTTTGCCCTCCTCGGGACGATCTACCTCCACGATGTTTCCCTGATGAAGGAGTTCGACTGGCCTCTCAACGGGAACATACTCAACGCCCGGGACATGGATGTGAAGGGCGTCTTCATGAACTACGAGATAGCGCGACGCCTCGACATCCCCGAGGGTGCGGTGGAGGCCGTCAATGCCCTGAGCTATGCCCATCTCGTCAAGAAGGTTCCCCTGGAGACGGAGATTACGGATAACAGTTCGAAGGCCATAATACGGAACATGAAGGTCTTTGAGTACCTTTTCAACTTCGCCCATCTCCTCGTGGACGTTTTCTTTACGGATCTGTCCCACAACCGCTTGAAGAGGTACAGTGACCACGAACTGGCCTTGAGGCCAGGAGAGGCGGTGCTCGATGTCGATAGCCGGGAGGGGATCATTTCCATAGAGTACAACAGCAGGGTCCCCTATGAAGCGCACATGCTCGAGAGTGTGAAACGGTACGTGGAGAGCATGTTCGTACGGTTCAAGAACCACGTTAACGGGAAACTCGGGTTCCAGTACCGCGAGATCGTGTGGATCATCACCAGCAACTTCTACTACGAACGCGATGTCTTCAGGATACCCAAGGTCTCCCCCTACTTCGAATCCGACGGTGTACCCGTACAGCGCTGGGATGAGGCGTCCATCGTCCTCGACAGGCTCTTTAACGAGCGTTCCGTTGTGGTGGCGGGCGAGGTTTCGGCGGGCAAGACGACACTGCTCACGTACTTTGTTCTGCCGCAGCTCACCACTGTGCACGAAAACGTCTATTACTGCGAGCTCTGGTCACAGCCGACAAAGGAATTGCGCGATGTGATAGGTAAGCGGCACAGGATCCCGCGGGTGGACGATCTCGACATAACCTCACTGTGCAAGACACTCCTCAAGAAGGGGCCGTGCTTTTTCATCATCGACGGTTTGGAGAAGATAGTGTTCATGGAACAGGGGGAACGGGAAAAGCTGGTTCGTTTTGTCGAGTTCATGCTCGGGGAGCCGGGGGCCTATTTCGTTCTTTGCGGTGAGAAGGAGACATTCTTCGATTGGTACCGCGTGTTCCAGGGTATGCAGATATCCTCTCTCTATGAGCTGAAGGCCTTCGAGCAGAGATCCTACGGGCGCAGGCAGGCAAACCAGCCGAGGATAGAAGACCACGTGCACGCTCTTCCTCTGGGTGAAGATTGCCCGCAACGTGCGACCGAGACGGATAATTTCGTGCGGGAGGCTTTGCAGGGGATTGAGGATAACGGTGACCTTGCCCTTATCATGTCGGTCTTTGTCGATGCCGCCGGCCCCATCATAAAAAGGTACGATGTTGACGACATTCACAGCGAGACCGCTATTCCCCACGAGAGGATCGTGTCTCTCGTATCTTCCCTGAGGGATCGCGAGATTCTCCGGGAAACCGAGTGCCAGGGAGTCTCCTGTTTTGCTCTTGCCAACAGGGTTCTCAGGGAACCGCTGTGGCACATTCTCGAACTCGGCCGGTTCGAGGAGAAGAAGATGCTCCGTAACAGCCTGGGCAATTTCATAGTAAACGAAACCTTTCTCGATGATGGGACCCTGGACCTTGCGGAAAGATGGCAGAACCGTTTCGTGATGTCGAAGGAGGAAATGGGTGTCACCCTCGCAAGCCTCATCGCGCGGGGAAGGGACTGGAGAACCCTCTTCGAGACCGCGAACAGGTCGGAACGGGGCATCGACATCCAGCCCATCCTGAAGCTTCTCTACAGTGAGGACGTGGAGAAGAGAAAGGATGCCATCAGCATTCTCGTGGAGATCAACGATAAGGACATGATCAACCCCTTGCTGCTGCACCTCAAGGAAGAGGACGTCCTGGAGATCAAGGACCTTGTCATTCAGGGCATCAGTCAGACGGGCAAGAAGAGGGCCATCATCGCCATTATGAACACGCTGAAGGAGATAGGGGACAGGGACCTGAAGCTCCGTGCCCTCGGTTTTCTCCATTCCCTCTTCGGCGAGAATTCCCAGGATATCCTCACCGAGATCAAAGAGATCGAAGAAGACCCGGTCATAACGAAAAAGATCGACGAACTGCTCAGAGCCTGAAGACCGTTGCAGCCGCTTGAACCAAGAAGACCGTTGCAGCCGCTTGAACCAAGAAGACCGTTGCAGCCGCTTGAACCGCTTGAACCGCTCGAACGCTAAAAGACCTGGTCTGGGCCGACGGCGGGAAGTATGCTGCTCTGTAGATCGCCCCTTAAAGGAATGCCTGTATTTCTTCTTTTCACGTTCGAGCGGCTCAAGCGGTTCAAGCCGTTCAAGCGGTAATTTTCTCTTTTCCCCTCATGTACGGTCTTAAGGCCTCGGGGATGGTTATAGTGCCGTCGGCGTTCTGGTAGTTTTCCATGACGGCCATGACCGTTCTTCCTATGGCGAGGCCGGAGCCGTTCAGGGTATGGACGAGTTCCGTCTTGCCTCCCTGCCTGCGAAAGCGGATCTTCGCCCTGCGGGCCTGAAAATCGGTGAAGCAGCTGCAGGATGATATTTCGCGGTAGATGTCCTGTCCGGGGAGCCAGACCTCGATATCGTAGGTCTTGGCCGAGGAGAACCCGAGGTCTCCTGTGCACAGGGCGCTGACACGGTAATGGATATTGAGCTTCTTGAGAACGTCCTCGGCATCGAGCAGGAGGCCCTCCAGCTCGTCGAAGGAGTTGTCGGGGTGGGCGAACTTGACGAGCTCCACCTTGTTGAACTGGTGCTGGCGTGTGAGCCCCCGGGTGTCCTTCCCGTGGGCCCCCGCTTCCTTGCGGAAACAGGGGGTGTACGAGACATACTTGACGGGGAGTTCCTCTTCCTTGAGTATCTCGTCGGCGTGGATGTTGGTCACGGGTACCTCGGCGGTGGGTATGAGGAAGTAGTCAACCCCCTCCAGGTGAAAGAGCTCTTCCTCGAATTTCGGCAACTGCCCGGTGCCGGTCATGGAGGCGCGGTTGACCATGAAGGGAGGCAGCACTTCGGTATATCCGTGCTCCCCGACGTGGAGGTCGAGCATAAAGTTTATGAGAGCCCTCTCGAGAAGCGCCCCCGGGCCCTTGTAGAGGGTGAAGCGAGACCCGGTGATCTTGGCGGCGCGTTTGAAATCGAGAATGTCGAGGCCCTCACCGAGGTCCCAGTGGGCCTTCGGTTGGAAGTCGAAGGAGGGTTTGTTCCCCCAGGTCTTGACGACTTTGTTATCCGCGTCGGTCGTCCCGACGGGAACGGAAGAGTCAGGTATGTTGGGGATGACGAGGAGGAGCTGCTCCCACTCTTCTTCAACGGCCTTGAGACCCTGGCCTGTCTCTTCGATCCTCCTGCCCAGCGAGCGCTGGTACTCTATCTTGTCGGCGGCGTCGGCACCGGACTTCCTCAGTTTGGCTATCTCGTTGGAGAGGGTGTTCTTCTCGTTCTTTAACTTCTCCGTTTCCTGGATAAGCCTGCGGCGCTCCCCGTCGAGCTCGACGAGCCTGCCGGCATCGAATGAGGCCTGCCTTTTCGCCAGCGCGGCATTCACCGCCTCTATGTTCTCGCGGATCATTCTTGGGTCGATCATTTAATCCTCCAACATCTGAGAGTTGAACTCTATCGGTTTGTAGGTGTAGACGGTCCCGCCTATGGTAAAGATGGCCTGGCCCGC
>MVQQ01000114.1 GCA_002067555.1 Syntrophorhabdus sp. PtaB.Bin184 | reverse complement strand
GCAGCAGGGAACACCGGTCGATCCTGAAGAACCCCAGTATTCCCTTCAACGCGTTGTTTATCTCGTTGTCGACCTGCTCAGGGTGGAGGGAAACGAACCTCGCAGAGAGATCGGCCAGGAATCTCTCAAACTCCAGGCGCTCTACCGATACGGTATGCCTGGAAGGGTTAGCGCACTTTCTCTTCTTCATAGAGCAACCTGTTTGAAAAACGCTCTTTGAAACGTTCCGAACGATCTCCTCATCGAATCGACCGGAACAGGCAGTTCAAGGTTGCAACCAGATCATCGTGGCATCGTCCTTCTTTCTGCCAATCGATATATGATAGCCCGAATACGGACATGATACCCGTCGCCGGAAACCATGTCAACATTGACCCGTGCTCGCGGAATGCTCCGCTTTCTGCCGCGGCAACGGACGGGCGGATCTCCGGGCGTAAAAGAAACCACCTTGGCGAAGGGCGGTGAAGGCTGGGGTGCCTTCACTCCGGTTGGGGACCGGAACCCTTCGGGCCAAAGTGGCGAGGCAAGCTTACCTTACAGGTAAGTATAATACAGGTCCCGCCAGGCGCAACCCCCTCCCCTCACGGTGTCAATGCGGAAACAGGCGCGGTCTCTGGAAAGGACGGGCATGACGGACGATCACTCGAGGGTCACCCGGTATTCCCGTTGTCGCCCAGCACTTCCCTCACTTTCTTTAAAAGAACGTCGGGCAAGATCGGTTTCTGGAGGAAGTTGAAATCGCCGTCCCCGATACCCTTGTCGAGAAAGACGTCCCTGGTATAGCCGCTTGTGAAGATCACCTTGATATCGGGCCTCAGCTTCTGTATCTCGTCGTACACCCGCCGCCCGTTCATTCCCGGCATCACGGAATCGAGGATCAGGAGGTCGACGTTACCGGCTTTCCTGAACCGTGAAACCGCGTCGGCCCCGTCGACGGCCTTGACAGTGGTGTACCCGTACCGGGCGAGAACCTGGCAGATCAGTTCCCGGACCATCTCGTTGTCCTCCGCGACAAGGATGGTCTCATGACCCCCCTCGACCACGGGCGGCAGCGCTTCCTCCTCCCTGCCGGCACCTTTCGCGACGGGCAGATAGATCTGGAAGGTGGTTCCCTTGCCCGGTTCGCTGTAAAGAGAGATATACCCGTCATGCTGCTTTACGATACCGTAGACCGTCGAAAGCCCGAGCCCCGTACCTTTCCCCACCTCCTTGGTGGTGAAGAATGGCTCGAAGGCCCTCTCCCCCGTCTTCCTGTCCATACCCACACCGGTGTCGGAAACTGAGAGAAGGGCGTACCTCCCGGGTTGGCCATATCCGTGGAGATGACGGAACTCTTCGGTGAGCTCCACCGCCCGCGTCTCTATGCTGAGGGTCCCCCCGCCCGGCATGGCGTCCCTCGCGTTGGTGGCGAGGTTGAAGAGTATCTGGTCTATCTGGGTGGTATCGGCGGTGATGACGATCTCCTCGGGGGCGAGGGAGATCTTCACCTCGATATCCTCCGTGACAAGTCTTCTCAGGAGCTTTTCGGTCCTTCTCACGATGCTGTTTACGCCAACGGGGTTCAGGATGATGGCCTGCTGCCTGCTGAAGGCCAAAAGGCCCCGCACGAGATCCGTCGCCTTCTGCGAGGCGGACAGGATCTGGTCCACGTATGCCAGCAGGGTCTCGTCGCTCATGCTTATTCTCAGGAGGTCTGCATACCCCACCAGGGCGGTGAGGATATTATTGAAATCATGCGCGATACCTCCCGCCAGTGTGCCCACGGCCTCCATCTTCTGGGAGTGGAGAAGCTGGTCTTCAAGCGTCTTCTCCCTCGTCACGTCTATGATGCTCCCCGAGGGCACCCTCTCTCCCTGAAACAGGGTGGTGGCGCCGATGACCCTCAGGTTGACGACCTTGCCGTCTTTCCTGACCGTCCTGAAATCATACTCGATGCGCTCCGCCTCTCCGGCCGTTCTCTTCCGAATGTTCTCCGCCACCATATCGCGGTCGCCGGGATGGGTGATGTCGAGCGGACCCAGCCTGTCGACGATCTCGTCATAGCTGTATCCGACGATCTCGCAAAACTGCCTGTTCACGTATCGGAACAGCCCGTTCTGTACGATATAGAAACCGATCAGGGAATTCTCGACGACATTTCGGTACTTCTCCTCCGATTCGACAAGGGCCCTCTCGGCGAGCTTGCGGTCCGTTACGTCCTGGACCGCCCCGTATATCTTCAGGACCTCGCCCGTGTCGCCCCTCACGATCCTTGTCCGCGCGAGCGCATTTCTAACTTCCCCGTCGCGCCGGATGATGCGGTGCTCGAAGTCAGCAGGCAATCTGGCGGCGTTCTCCGGGGCCCTGTTCTTCTCGACCATCCTGTGGAACAAGGGCCGCTCTTCGGGGGGGAGGAACCGCGCAGCGAACTCCTCCCTCGTCATCCGGTAGCCTCCCTCACGCTCGACGGTGGTGCCGCAAAAGGCATAGAAAGGATCGTTGAATACGAAGATCTCCTCCGGAAGGTCAACTTCCCAGTAGACAATGCTCGCGAGGTCCATCGCCTGCGACAGCTGGAGCCTGCTCGTGCGCAGGGCCTCCTCCGATCTCTTGCGTTCCGTGATGTTCTCCACGGTGCCTTCGTAGTACGCGATGTTCCCGTCACTGTCCTTGACGGCGCGGGCATTCACCGACGCCCATACCTTCGTCCCGTCCTTCCTGTAGAATTCCGTCTCAAACCCCTCGACGTAGCCCTGTTGCTCCAGAGCACCCCGGAACCTGGCCCGGTCACCGGGTGTGACGTATAGCTGGCGGGTGACATCGGTCAGGGCCTCCACCATCTCTTCCGGGGTCGCATAGCCCAGTATGCGGCTGAAGGCCGGATTGCCCCCGAGGACCCGGCCCTCCGGGGACGACTGGAAGATGCCCATGACAGAGTTCTCGAAGATGGAACGGTATTTCGCTTCGCTCTCCGCCAGACCCTTTTCCGCCCTCGCTCGACTTTCCTTTTCGTCGAGGAGCCTCCTGTTCCTGTTGAGAATGACAAGGGCGGCGACGCAGACGGGCACGAGGAACAGGATCAGAAGCCATATGGAGACGTGTCTTATCTTTGTCACTATCCTCCGCTGATCGTTGAGGACGGTGCTCATGTAGATGCCCGTACCGATGTAGGACCCTACCTCGGGCAACCCGACCACGTAGGCAAGCTTCTCCTGAACATCGTGAACCGTGGGAAGCGTATAGTAGTAGTACCGGACAAAAGACCCCTCCGGGTGCTCTCTCGCGGCCCTGACCAGTTCCCTGATGATGTATGTCCCCCTGACGTCCCGGAGGTCCCACTGGTTCGTCATCTCCCTCTCCGGCTCGTAGGGCTGGACCAGCATGATACCATCGTAGGACGACATGAAGACGTAGTTTTTTCCATTGCGGTCCTCGTACGTCATGGCGCGGACGACAGGCCGTATCCGACGCAAAGCCTCCTCGCGGCCTATCTCCCCGGAACGCACCTTTGCAAGTGTCGGTTCTATGATGTTACGGGCAACGGAAACGGTGTTGATGAGGCCCTGGCGGTACTCCTTCTCGACACTCTCAAAGAGGGTATCGCTGTAATACTGCGTGACAACGAGGAACCCTCCCACGAAAAGACACGCGAGGACCATGATGGCGATCAGGGGCTTGATAAGCGAGGATGTGACACGGCGCGTCCTGTCTTCTGCCATCTCCACCTCTCCTGACACCATTATAGACGGTGAACGCAAAAAGGACAAGAATGGTCACGCGGGACAGTATAACAGGTTAACACCATAACTTCTTTATTGCAAAATGGTTCTGATAGGAGGAGAATATGGTAAACCAGAGCACAAGAAGGATATGGCGACAGCATGTGAACGCACAACACCATTCCAACGCAACATGGAGGTGAGCATATGAACTCAGTGGTTGTCCTGATAATCAGTCTGGTCGTGTTCTTTGTGGGCTACCGCCTTTATGCCGGGTACATCGACAGGAAGGTCATCAAGGCGGACCCCAAGAAGGTAACACCCGCCAAGATGTACATGGACGGCGTGGAGTTCATGCCCACGAGCAAGAACGTGCTCTTCGGCTACCAGTTCAAATCGATCGCCGGCGCCGGGCCGATCATCGGGCCCATCATCGCCATCCAGTGGGGTTGGCTCCCGGCTCTCGTCTGGATACTGCTGGGGACCTTCTTCATCGGCTGGGTCCAGGATTACGGGAGCGCCATCATGGCCATGCGTCACGAGGGCGCCTCTTTCGGAGGCTTGAGCCACAAGCTCATAAGCCCCCGGGCACGGACGATCCTCCTCTCCTTCGTCTATTTCTACCTCCTCCTCATAGCCGGCGCCTTCGGGAACGTCGTCGTCGACACTGCCATACGGCTGAAACCGGCGCCCATGGCATGGCTCTTCCTGACCGTTGCCGGCATCGTCGCCGGACAGATGATCTACAGGTGGAAACGGGACATCATCCTCACGACGATCGTCACAGTCATCATCGCAATGGCCGGCATCTGGGTCGGCACTGTGGCGCCTTCGAATCAGATAATAGGCGAGACGCTGTCGAACAGCCGGCTCCTGTGGGCGGTGGCGGCCTTTGTCTTCTGCTATTTTGCCGCTGTCCTGCCCATCTGGAAGTTCGCCTTGCCCGTCAACTACGTGGCTGCCTACATCGTTTTCATCGGCCTTTTCGTCGGGATCATCGGGATCTTCGTCCTGCACCCCGACTTCACCCTGCCCGCCGTCACGAGCTTCTCGATCCCCATCGGCCCTGTCTGGCCCATCATGTTCGTCACGATAGCCTGCGGGGCGATCTCGGGCTGGCACAGCATCGTGTCGAGCTCGGGCACGGCACGGCAGCTTGAGAACGAACTCGACGCGCGCCCCGTTGGAGCGGGCGTCATGTTCGTCGAGATGATGCTGGCGGCCTTCGCCCTCATCATAGCCGGCACCATATACGCCTCTCCCGCCGATTACGGGGCGGCCATCAAGCTCGGCCCTGGAGGGGTCTTCGCGGCCGGCGTCGCGAAGTTCCTCAACGCCGTGGGGCTTCCCACAGATATCGGCAGGTCCTACGGG
>MVQQ01000113.1 GCA_002067555.1 Syntrophorhabdus sp. PtaB.Bin184 | reverse complement strand
CGGCGCGCGCCATGACGGGGTTGTTGCCGCTCGCCCGCATGGAAAGACCGAAATCGGTCTTGAAGAAACAGGAGACGATCTGCCAGAAAGCGGCCATGATGACGGTAAGACACAGAGCTGTCCATGTCTCCTGGGACATACCCGGATTTGCTTTGTTGAGGAGCGTGAAGAACTCGGGTGTGTGAAGCAATGGTATGTTGGAACGGCCCATGATGTGGAGATTGATGGAATAGAGCCCCGTCATGACGAGAATACCTGCAAGGAGGCTGTTGACATTGAGGCGCGTGTTTATGAGGGCCGTGATGCTCCCCGCCGCTGCGCAGGCAAGAAAAGACGCCAGAAGGGCCAGAAGGGGATGGATGCCTGCCACGACGAGAACGGAGGTGACAGCCGCCCCTGTGGTGAACGTCCCGTCGACGGTGATGTCGGGAAAGTCGTGAATGCGGAAGGTTATGTAAACGCCGATGGCGACGAACGCATAGAGAAAGCCGAGGTTGAGGGCGCCTACCCAGAGTTCCATCTGCTAACCGCCGATCTCCACGATCCCCATGAGGCCGGGACCGATGTTCGACCTGCCCATAAGGTGGACGACCCTCTGCGGTTCCATGCCGGTGACGATCCTCCTGAGCTCGTTGGGAAAGTTGTCCGGCATCCTGTTGAAGGGTTTCTTGTCGAAAACGACGGCGTGTACGTGGGCGCGGCCCTCCCGCGGGATAGCCCTGTCGGCATCTCCGGTCACGCGGTCTCTCTGACGGGCGGAGATGCCAGCGATGACGACGAGGTTATAGATGTCCTCGGGCTCTATGGAATAATCGACCCATTCGGAGAAGCTCTTTCCCGAGAAGATATCTCCTTCGCCGGGGCCGCGTATCTCCTCGAGGGGGATCTTCTTGAGGCGCATGCCGAAGAGGCCCTTGCTCTCGAAGATGGCCGTAATGCCTATCACGGGTGAGGACGATACGGTGTGGGCGCTTTCGACAAGGGTGTCAAGCGTGAAGAGGTTATCTCCCGCGGGCTCGAAGGAGACGATGTGGGCGAAGTCTCCCGTGAAGGAGAAGCCGTGGAGAAAGTGATAGACCGTGTCCATCTCTCCCTCGGTGTGCACGATGAAATCAACGGCGGACCTTCTCAGGGCGGGGTAGACAAAGATATTGCCGTCGAGGACGATGGTCTCTCCGAAATAGCCCTTGTAGTCCTCGAAACTGTGGCCCAGAGCCGCGAATCCGGCCGCAAACCGCATGTCTGCCGCCCTGACGGACACAACATCCCCTTCGCCGTAGGAGGCTGACGGAAGCTTTTCTTCGCTGCCTATGAGGGTGAGCGACCCGGCGGAAGCGGTCCGACTGAGGACCCGCAGCACTGCATGATCGAACGGAACTTCCCTTATCTCAGCGTCTCCTCCGGGAGACCTGAGGAATCGCGCTATGTCATCCCCGGTGGACAGAAAACGAAAGATCTTGGTGAATCCGCTTATCTCGAATATCGAATGAACGGTGGACGGGCATCCCAGAAAGCAGACCTCCCCTCCCGCCTTTTTCAGTTCCTTCTGAACGGACAGGAAAACACGCAGGCCAGCACTGCTCACATAGCTGACCGCCGTCATGTCGGCGACAATGAGTCTCTTACCGCCCATGATGGCGTTCCTGAAGAGGGCCTCGATCTCCCGACAGGTTATGCTGTCGATCCTGCCTGTGAGAAAAAGCTTTTCAACGGTCTGTTCTGGCGACAAAAGATCGTTCATTCGGAGAGTCTCGCTAGTAAGCTATCATCGGAAATCCGACTTTGCAAATCTTTTGTGTTTGACATGACGGAAAGGAGGAGATAGCATCAAATAAACACAACCAGAGGAGGAAGATCATGCGTTCAACGACAAGGTTTTGTGCGGTAAGCCTCATCCTCATGTTCCTGACGTCCGCGGGCCTGTTTGCGCTGACGAACGACGGGTTGGCCGATCCCTGCCCTTCGGGAAGCTATCAGAGGTCGTGCAATATGGGGTCGGCCACGTGCACGCCCAGCAGCATCACCGCGTCGTGCAAGACGATGAACGGTGATTGGAAACAATCAAATCTCAACCTGCCCTGCAGGCAGGAAATATCCAACTGTGACGGTACGCTGCGCTGTCTTTGCGGCAGCGACTGCCCGACGGGAAGCTATAACCAGTCGTGCTGGTGCTGCTACATTCAGGGTTCGACCCTGGGTTGTTTCTGCAAGAACAAAAAGGGTAAGTCGATACACACAACCCTTGGCGGTTACACGTCGTGCAGATCGAACACGATCTGGAACGACAACGGCAAGCTGAAGTGTCAGAGGTAAGTGGCACTGCGGAGTGACGCCTGTCCGGAAATGACGTTTCCGCCCGTGAAGCCTGACGAGTCTGCCGGACCTCTGGTCATGGCCATCTGTAAGAAAAGGGACTCAGGTTGCCCGGGACATATCGGGCGCACTGTGGTCAACAAGAATCGGCGATGTTGAAGATGTGAACCGGGGTTTTGCGAGTATAAGGTTCGACAGGGTCTTACACGGATCCGTTAGGCTTTGGCCTTTTTGGCCTTTTCCCTTCCGAACAGGAAAATAAAAAGCCCGATGAAGATGAGAACGGCACCGGCGGCGAGCACCGTCGTGCTCCGCGTCATGAATATCATGACGAAACCGCCAACCATGACCGCAAAGGCAATGATGTAGAGTATCAAACAATTCTTGTCGCCCATGCCAACCCCCGTCGCTTGAGATATTCTACTATAGCATACATTCCTTTTTTATCAAAAAAAATACTGCATTATTTCGGGCTATTCGGACCTCTTCGGCAAAAAAGGTATTAAGAAGTTATCGCCCGCTCCGATAATACCATGTGTATTGGCACGAAGGAAGGGTCTGTCTTGAGTACCGGCCGGAAACGCTCGTTACGGACTGCCCGGAAGGTACGGACCCGCGGCACGGACAGCGAACGAAGAGAGCCACAAGAGTAAAGCAGGGAGCGGACAATGAATCTTAAAAGTGCCAGAGACCACGGAGCAGAGGGAGCAGGACCCCCACCGCGGCGCCCCCTCCTGTCGGGGGCGCAGACTCCGGTGGCCGGGTGCCTTTTTCGCGACATGATGAAGGACCGCGGCATCGATGGTTGCCGGAACAGGACCTGCAATTGCCCTTTTGCCGGAAAGAACCGCCGGGAACGGCACTGATCCCGCACACAGGCCTTAGCGAACTCTCCTATCTTTTCCACCCCGACCAGGCGGGAATCCCCGAGCTGTCCCGCAAGGTGAGGACATTGTCGTCCTTCTTCAGTTCCGCGGCGATGATGACCGGTTTGCCGTCGAAGGTCACCCTGGATCCTTTGACCTCCACAACGTCACCTTTTGCGATCTTCGTGTCGAGGCGTCCTATATACCATTCGGGGCCGAGATGGACCGTGATTGTCTCCTTTTCGGTCTTCAAGGCTAGGGTCGCGGCCGCGTACATGCCTTTCATGGGGACCGCCGTTCCGACGCTTTCGACAGTGCCCGAGACCGTCTCCACCTTTGCCGGGTCGTACATCCTGTTGTACGGGGTGCCCTGACCCCAGCCGCCGCTTCCTTTCCACTTCATCGCACCCCTCTGGGCAAATGACTCCGCCGTAACACCGAGAGCGGTGATCGAAAGCGCGATAAGAACGACAACGATTCTCTTCATGGTTGGTTCCTCCTTTTGTCTGGCAGGTCGTTGACCCCTGGTCACTATACAACGCTTTGTTATCTATGCACGGTCACGGCACACATTCTTTCCCGCTCTTTCCGGCGTCCCCCGGCGAGGGAACCGTGTCAATGGTCGTGCGTATCTCCGTGGCCGCAGGGTTCTGATCGGCAATAGAGACTGCCTCCGCACTCCTCTGAGCTGCATTCCATCTGCAGGGTGCTGTGATGTACACCAGCCTCCTGCAGAATATTCTCGATGTTCTTCCTCGTTGTTTCGACCTCCCCGAGGGTCTTGTCGTCGACAAGGATGTGGGCCGAAAAGGCGA
>MVQQ01000112.1 GCA_002067555.1 Syntrophorhabdus sp. PtaB.Bin184 | reverse complement strand
GGTCTCGTCCATGATCTCGCCGAAGATCTCTTCCATGATGTCTTCGAGGGTGATGATGCCGACGGCCGAGCCGTATTCGTCGATGACGACCGCCAGGTGGCGGCGCGTGCGCTGCATTTGCTTCAGCAGGACGCTGACCTCCATGGTGGCGGGGACGAAGAAGGGGCGCTTCAGGATCTTCTCCAGCTCGAAGGGCTCCTGCGTCCTCCAGATATGCCGTGTTATGTCCTTTTGATAGACGAAACCGATAACGTTGTCGAAATTGTCCCGGTACACGGGGTAGCGGGAGAACTCGTTGCCTATGATGTAGTTCAGGATGTTGTCCCTGCTGTCCTCGACATCGATTGCATATACGTTGGGACGCGGTACCATGACCTCCCTCACGGAACGGTCGCTGAAATGGAAGACCCTGTTGATGAGTTCCTCTTCGGTCTTGTCGAAGACGCCCTTGCGCCTCCCCTCTTCCAGGAGGATCTTGATCTCCGCCTCACCGATGTGTTCCTCCCCCTTGCTGAGGTTCAGGGTCTTGACGAGGAACAAGGTCGTGACGGAAAGGAAGTTGACGAATATGGAAAAAACCCGCGACACCAGATTGAAGAAGGGCAGGACCGCGAGTGCCGCCCTTTCCTTGTAGCTGAGGCCCAGGTACTTCGGGACCAGTTCTCCAAACACGATGAAAAGATACGTGAGGATACAGACGACGACCGCAACCGCGATGGATTCCGCAAAGGGTCTGAGAAACTCCACCCTGGCGATGACGGGCATGAGATACTTCACGGCCATGAGTCCGCCGACCGCGGAGGCCAGAGTACCGAAGAGGGTGATGCCTATCTGGACCGTCGAAAGGAAGCGCTCCGGGTTCTCCTTGAGATTGAGGAGCATCTCGGTCTTGCGGTCCTTCCTCTTCCGGAGAAGCTCCTTTATCTTGCTCTTGCGCGAGGCGACGATGGCTGTCTCGGCGGCTGAGAAGATCCCGTTCAGGATGAGCAGCACTATGATGATAACTACGCCGGTCAGCGGATCGTCCATCTAATCCCTTATGTGCTCCCTCACCTGGTGCATGAACGCCTCCAGCCTTGTCAGGATGTTCGTGACACCCTGGCCGTCGTAGGCTATGTTGATGACCGGTATGTCATGGTTCTGCTGGATGAGCTTCATGATGGCGCTCGACACGGTACCCGGCATGCAGGTGAAAGGCATGGCGTTGATGATCCCCGCGACCCCCTTGTGAACGAAATCGACGCTCTTCCCGACGGTGAGCACCGCCTCTCCTTCGAAGCTGTCGTGGATGTAAGGGCTCGCCTTTTCCAGGATGTCCTTTATCTTCGGCTCAGGCCCGTACTTGATAAAGGGTACGAAGATGTCTTCCATCAGGTGCTCGTCCTTGCTCTGGATATACTCGGTTATGACGAAACCGAGGACGCCGAGCAGGGTGTCCCTCTTTTTGCTCTTCCTCTTGCCCGTGTAGTTCACGTAGGATATCCATTCGCACACGGGTGCGAGCCACACCACACCTCCCAAGTCCTCGACGGTCCGTATGAGCTGGGAGTTGCTGAACTTGTTGGACCGTATGTAGATCTCGCCCACAAGACCTATCGTCGGCTTCTTCTCCTGGCGGCATTCTATGGCCCTGAACTTCCCGAGGACGTCCTTGAGCACTACATCGATGTCCTTCGCGCCCGTCTCGATGCACCGGCAGACCGCGGCAAGCGCCTCTGCGTAAACCGCGTCCGTTGTCCCCGGCACTTTCTCGTAGGGGCGCGTCTCGTGAAGGATCTTCGTCAGGAGGTCCACCGATACGACGGCCCGCCAGCCGAGGCGGGTGAACCTGCCCCCGACTATGTTGAACTCCTTGTAAAACCGGTGGTCCTGGTTGGGTGCATAAATGGGAACACCGGCAAAACCGGCCTCGTCGAGGACCATCCTATGGAAACGGTTGTACTGGCCGAACCGGCACGGTCCTTCGCCGGAAGGCATGAAGAAGGCGCTCCGTTCGGGGTCGAAACCCTCACCGCGAACCGTCCTCAACATGTCGCCCGTCGTGAGGATGCACGGGTAGCACTCCTTTCCCGAGGTAAACTTCCGCCCCAGCAGTACCGTTTCCTCCGTCGATTCCTTCATGACCTGCGCGTCCACTCCACAGGAGCGAAAAGCAGCGGCAAGGGCATGGGAGTGATCCGACATGTACGGCACGTAGATCCTCCTTCGCCGGCCGTCCATTTCGAAGGGTATCGTCCTGCGCTCGATGATTCCATCGTCGAACCGGGCGTTGGTTATGCTGTCGAGAAACGCCTCGAGCCTCGTGACTATCCCCGCGTCGGCGCTGTGCTCGTCTATCTCCAGCGACAGGTACGGCTTGTTCCCCATGATCCTCTTGAAAAAATGAGATATGAAGGAATCGGGGCCGCAACCAAAGCTCGTCACGTATATTGCATAAAGATTCCTGTTGTTCTTCACCGCCCGGGCCGCCTTCAATATCTTTTGCCCGTAACCCCAGTACATGTGCTCGAGATCGACGCTGTCTTCGGTCACGTCGTTCACGGGCAGCATGTCCATGGGTATCGCCGGAACACCCAGATTCATCAGTTTCTTGTGGATATTGAGGTTCGCCCCCGGGTCGGCACTGTTATACGGCCTGCCGACGACAACCATGACCTTGTCATCGGGACGCATCTCGTCGAGAAAGGCCCTGCCCATTTCCGTGAGGCGCCGGTAGAAGGAATCCTGGACATGACGCGCCGCCTCGAAGGCCTTTCTTACGCTTCTTTTCGACTTGCCGAAGGGCTTGAAGTGCTCCACAAGATTTGCGAGAACGGCTTCGTCTCCCTCTCCAAAACGAATGATAGGAGTGAGGATCCGGGCCTGCCTGTCATCGAAATTGATGGACCCCTTGATGGTGTACGGAAGAGACTGCGCGTAGGGGCAGGCAAAGGAGTTTCTCGCGTGCTTCGACGGCTTGCTCAGGCTGATGACACTGGGGATGAAGATGTTGTCGATCCCCTTCTGCAGAAGGTTCATCACGTGACCGTGAGCAAGCTTTATGGGAAAGCAGCTTTCCACGATGATATTCTCCACACCGTCCCTCACGGTCTTCTTGTTCGTCTTGTCGGAGACAACGACATGGAATCCCAGTTCTGTCAGGAAGCTCTTCCAGAACGGCAAAAGCTCGTGCATGTGAAGCACCTTCGGTATGCCTATCGTGGGCTTTCCGGCCTTCCTGTCGTAGATCTCGTTGAGGATCTCCTCCCGCATCGAAAAGAGGTCCGCCATTTCCTTCTTCTCGCCCCTGCGCACGACATCGTACTTCTCGCACCTGCTTCCGTAATAGAGGGGTGTCTCGTTCTCGACGGTCACCTTGCGTATCTCGCAGAGGTTCTCGCACCCCTTGCATTCGAAGGTCTCGACTGTGTAGGATCTCTTGCTGAGGTCAAACCCCTTGAATCCGCTCTTCTCCCAGGTCTTCTCCTTCATCGCCAGGATGGCGACACCGATCGCGCCCGTCACATCGTGGTGGGGAGGAACCGTTATCGGCATGCCAAGCACCTTCTCGAAAGCCGCGACGACGCCCTTGTTGAAGGCCGTGCCGCCCTGGAAGAATATCCGCCTGCCCACCCTTCTGTCGACAACGACCTTGTTGAGGTAGTTCTGCACGATGGAATAGGCAAGCCCCGAGACAATGTCTTCCCTGGCCGCGCCGCGCTGCTGCTGGTGAATGACGTCGGATTCGATGAAAACCGTGCACCGTTCCCCCATCTTCACCGGTCTCTTCGACTTAAGGGCAAGGGCGCCGAACTCTTCCTTAATGGAAATGTCGAGCCTTTCCGCCTGCTCTTCCAGGAAGGAGCCCGTGCCTGCCGCGCAGGCCTTGTTCATCTCGAAATCGACTATTACGCCATTGTCGATGCTGATGTACTTGGAATCCTGGCCGCCTATCTCGAAGATGGTATCCACCCGGGGGTCGATGGCGATGGCCGCCTGGGCCTGGGCGGTGATCTCGTTGCGGACGATGTCGGCGCCGATGAAATCGGCCGTCAGGTAACGGCCGGACCCCGTCGTACCTGCTCCGATGATCTCCACCATATCGCCGACCTCTGCCCCTATCTCCGCAAGACCTCTCTTGACCGCCTCGAGCGGCCGGCCCTCCGTCATGAGGTATCTCTTGGCGAGGACGTTCCTTCCCTGGTCAATGAGAACGAGGTTCGTGGAGATGGATCCCACGTCAACGCCCAGGTACACCTTTATCCCGCGCGTCACGGGTTTCATGTCGTAGGCCACGTTCATATTCGCGGCCGAGAGGGAAAGCGGCTCGTGCGTGGCCTCCTGTCTTTCCTCGTTGAGATAGGCATTGAGCCCGTCAAGTCCGGCAAAGGGCACCTTGAGCGACGGGTCTTCAAGGACCGCGTAGACAGCCCCTGCGGCACCGACGGATGTGAAGTTCTCGGGGACGAAGAAGGTGTCGTCCGTCAAACCGAAAACCTCCCTGAGGGCCGTTCTCATCCCGGCGTTCGCCGCCACGCCGCCGATGAAAGCGACAGGCGTCCTCACGTCCTTGCCCTTGGCGATATTGCCCTTGAAATTGCGCGCCAGTGCGTAGCACAGTCCCGCAACTATTTCGTAATCGGGCGTTGCTATCTGCTGGAGGTGGATCATATCCGATTTCGCGAAGACGGTACACCGCCCGGCTATGCGGGGAATGTTCCTCGCCTTCAAGGCCACCTCGCTGAATTCCTCTATGGTGAATCTTAAGCGCGATGCCTGCTGGTCGAGGAAAGCCCCCGTCCCGGCGGCGCAAAGTGCATTCATCGAGAAATCCTTGACACGCAAGGGAAAGCCCTTTCGCCCGGAAGGCTCGAAGACGATAAGCTTCGAATCCTCTCCGCCAATGTCGACAACGCTTCCCGTGGACGGGTACAGTTTGCCCATGGCCCGTGAAATGGCGACGATCTCGTTGACGAAGGCTGCCCCCACAAGGGATGCAAAGACCTTCGCCCCGGTCCCCGTGGTCGCGATGAACTCCACCTCATAGGCCCCGGCGGCCTCTTCAATGGCCTCCTTCGCCACGACAAAAGGCTTCCCTTTATGGCGGATGTACTGAGACTTTACGACCTTCCCGTTCTCGTTGACAACTGCTACGTTAACGCTAACCGAACCGATATCTATACCCAGCCTGTACATATCGCTTTCCCCCAAGTGGCCAACACAACTGGATTTTATGGGAATGTTGTGATAAGTATAATACAAAAAACCCCTTGCCAACAATAAAATGTTTATGGACGGGCGTTGGCGGGTTATGCGGCATCCATGAGGTCGCTTTTTCACCATGCAGGCACGAGCGCATATAGTCGTACACGGGATAGTGCAGGGCGTCTTCTTTCGGTACAGCACCCAGCGCGAGGCAGAGGGCCTTGGGCTGACGGGCTGGGTCAGAAACCTCCCCGACGGCGGCGTGGAAATAGTCTGCGAAGGTGAGAAAGATGCCGTCGAGAAGCTGGTCGCGTGGTCCCGCAGCGGCCCCCGCGGGGCCTTCGTCGAGACATCGGACGTCTCCTGGGAAGATCATACCGGCAGGTTCCCTACCTTTGAGATCAGATACTGAGAAACATCATTACTATCCCCTTTTCCTCGATGTGACGGGAAAAGAATGCCTTGTCGTCGGCGGCGGGAGCGTCGCCGAGCGCAAGGCCCTGATGCTCCTAAAGTTCAACGCGTCAGTGACGGTCGTCAGCCCGAAGGTGACGAAGAAACTGGCAAGCCTCGCCGACAGGGGAGCATTGCACCTCCTCTTGCGGGGGTACCGCCCTGGTGACCTCGACAACGTTTCGGTGGTGTTCGCCTGCACCGACGACAGGGACACGAACGGCACCGTACGCGAGGACGCGGTGAAGAAGGGCGTCCTCATCAATGTCGTCGATAAGCCGAAGGAATGCGATTTCATCGTCCCTTCCATTATAAGAAAGGGTGATATTACGATAGCCATATCCACTTCCGGGGTCCTCCCCATGGCATCGAAGAAGATACGGCAAGCCATCGAGAAGACGGTGACAAAGGACTATGTCGCCTACACGCGAATCATAGGCACCTTGAGAAAACACCTCATCGACACCGTCCCTGACCCGTTGAGGCGCAAGGCCATCATGAAAAGCATAGCCTCCATGGAGGTGGGCGACGTCGTGAGGCGCGGCCTCAAGGGCATGAAGAAGGTCCTCGGCAAAGGGCTCTCATGAACGTTTATCTCTACAACACGGCCCTCGGCCTCTATCTCGCGTCAACCCTCGTCTATGCCGTGAGTCTCGCTTCGAACAGGCCGCGCTTCGAGAAACCGGGGTATTACCTTCTTGCCGCCGCCTTCGTGGTCCACTTCGCCTCCACGGTGGCGCGCTTCTTCGAGGCCGGCTACACCCCCATCACGAACATCTACGAATCCCTCTCCTTCCTGGCGCTGTGCATCGCCGGTTTCTTCATATATATAAGGAAGGCCTACCGGGTGGAGATGGTGGGAAGCATCATCGCGCCCCTTGTCACTCTCATCGTCATCATGTCGCTCGGCTTCCCGAGCGAGATACGGCCCCTCATCCCGGCACTGAGGAGCGCCTGGCTTCCCGTCCACACCGTCCTTTCATTCCTGGGAAACGGGATATTCGTCGTCGGTTTTTTCATATCCATCCTCTATCTCCTCATAGAGAAGGAGATCAAGAGAAAGAGGTCCTTCCCCTTTTCCGACAGGTTCCCCTCTCTCGAAACCCTGGACAGGATCAACTACCGGTGCATGTCCCTGGGTTTTCCCTTCCTCACCGCGGGCATAATAACAGGCTCCATCTGGGCCGGTTTTGCCTGGGGTTCCTACTGGCGGTGGGATCCCAAGGAAACATGGTCGCTCATCACGTGGATAGTGTACGCAATCCTCTTTCATAACAGGCTTGCTCTCGGATGGCGGGGAAGAAGGACGGCCTACATGATGATCCTCGGCTTCCTTCTCGTCCTTTTCACCTTCCTTGGGGTCAATTTCCTCCTCAAGAGCCTGCATGCCTACGTGTGACCATGAAGAAACGGGCGATCGGCATACTCGGACTCAACCACAACACGGCACCCCTCGAGGTGCGGGAAAAACTCTATATCAAGGAAGAATCCATACCGGGACTCCTGAAGAGGCTCCGTGAAGAGGGCGTTCCGGAATCGGTCATCGTCTCCACTTGCAACAGGACGGAGATCTATTTCTCCGGCGAGGACGCTCAGGAGATGACGGAGAAGGTCCGTCGTGTCCTTTCCCGGGCCTTCACGGCACCTGATGACTGGTTCACGGCGTACACGTACTGTCTCTCCGGCGTAGAAGCCTTCCGCCACCTCTTCCTCGTCGCCTCAGGCCTCGACTCCATGGTCATCGGCGAACCGGAGATACTGGGCCAGGTGAAAGACGCGTACCGCATTGCCGCTTCGGCAAGATCGACAGGTTTTTTCCTCAACAAGACCTTCCACAAGACATTTAACGTCGCCAAGCGCATACGGACGGAGACGCGGATCGGTTACAACCCCCTGTCCATCAGCTCCATGGCCGTGGAGCTCGCAAAACGCATATTCGGGACCCTCGACGAAAAGAAGATACTCGTCATCGGCGCCGGAGAGATGTGCGAGGTGGCGCTGAAATACTTTCAGAAGGAAGGGATCTCCGATATCCTCATCACCAACAGGACCTATGCGAAGGCTCAGAAACTGGCCGAGGAGATCATCGGAAAGGCCAAACCCTTCGAAACGCTCTTCGACCTCATCGTCGATGTCGACATGGTCCTTGCCTCAACGGGGTCCGAGGAGCCCCTCATCGACTCCGCAAGGCTTCAGGCGGTGATGAAGAAAAGGAGGAACAGGCCCATATTCTTCATCGACATCGCCGTTCCCCGCGACGTCGATCCCGCGGTCAATGACATGGACAATGTTTACCTCTATGACATAGACGACCTCAAGGAACTGTCCCAGAAGCACCTCTCCGACAGGGTCCGTGAATCCGAGAAGGCGCAGGTCATCATCGATGACGAGGCGGCGCGGTTCTCCGACTGGCTCAGGAAGGTGGACACCAATCCCCTCATCAGCCACATCATGGGCCGGGCCGAGGAGATACGAACGAAAGAGATGAAAAGGGCCCTCGGCAGGATGGGGGTCGACGACGAGGAGACAGTGAGCAATATCGACGCCATGACGAGGTCGCTCATGAACAAGCTCGTCCATCCCTACCTGGCGCTCCTCAAGGAGAACGGGGACCCCGCCGTGTTCGACACGCTGAAGAAGCTTTTTCAATTCGAGGATAACGATGAAGACGACATGGATAGTGGGAACAAGGGGCTCTAAGCTTGCCCTCAGGCAGACACAGATAGTGGTGGATGCGCTGAGAGAGGCCAACCCCGGCCACGAATTCCCGATACGGACCATCAGGACGACGGGTGACACCATCTGGGACAAGCCTCTTGCGCAGATAGGGGGAAAGGGCCTTTTCGTCAAGGAAATAGAGGAGGAGCTCGTCCGCGGAGACATCGACATCGCCGTCCACAGCATGAAGGACCTCCCCGCCGAGCTTGCCGGAGGCCTCGTCATAGCCGCGGTCATGGTCCGCGAGGACCCGAGGGATGCCTTCGTCTCGACGCGACTCGGGAGCGTAAGCGAGCTTCGCAGCGGCAGCCGTGTGGGAACGGGAAGCACGCGCCGGAGGGCCCAGCTCCTGCGATACCGTGCGGGGGTGCAGGTTGTCCCTTTGAGGGGCAATGTCGACACCCGAATGCGGAAGCTGACGGCGGAGAACCTCGACGGCATCATCCTTGCGGCCGCAGGGATCAGGCGGCTGGGGCTTGAACAGGTCATCACCGAGATCATTCCCGCGGACATCATGGTACCCACGGCCGGTCAGGGTGCCATCGGCATCGAGATCCGCCGGGGGGATGAGGCAGCCGGGCTCCTCGGGGTGATCGACCACGAAAGGACGCACCGCGAGGTCGCCATCGAGAGGGCCGTCCAGGCGGCGGTGGGAGGCGGATGCAGCATCCCGCTCGGCATCCACGCACGGATGGAAGACGACAGGATCGACCTTTCCCTCTCCCTGGGGAACGAAGACGGTACCATCCTTGTCCATGAAAAACTCTCGGAGAAACCGGGCGGAGAACAGAACCTTATCGAAAAGGCGTCACTTATACTGCTGGAACACTTTCGGTGAAACCTCTCATATCATTCCGGCGACACCAC
>MVQQ01000111.1 GCA_002067555.1 Syntrophorhabdus sp. PtaB.Bin184 | reverse complement strand
TGGTGGGCCGTCAAGGATTCGAACCTTGGACCAATTGATTAAGAGTCAACTGCTCTACCGGACTGAGCTAACGGCCCACGGGTTTTTTTTATAGCACAGGAAGACCCCGCAATCAATACAAAAGTTGACTTGCACCAGGGCGCTTTTTGACCTATCCTTACTTCATGCCTCCACCCGTGATATTCTCTATCATGACCTACAACGTACACAGCTGCATCGGCAACGATGGGAAGGATATGCCGCGAAGGATCGCTCAGATCATCGCGGCGCTCGATCCCGATATCGTGGCTCTCCAGGAACTCGACGTGGGCCTCAGCAGAACGGGCGGAGTCGATCAGGCGCACCTCATCGCCTGCGAACTGGACATGTTCTTCCATTTTCATCCCAGCCTCCACATCCAGGGAGGGCGCTACGGCAATGCCATACTCAGCAGACACCCCATCCGGCCTGTGAAGGCCGGCGCTCTCCCCTCGCGGCGCAAGGAACCCCGCCGGGGTGCTCTCTGGGTCGAGGTCGGCATCGAAGGACAAGCCATTCAGGTCATCAATACCCACCTCGGAGTCACCCCTGTGAGGCGCAGGACACAATCGGCAACGCTTCTCGGTCCCGACTGGCTGGGCAACCCCCGGTGCCGTCCACCGGTGGTCCTTTGCGGCGATATGAACGCGACCCCCGGGTCCTACGTCCACCACAGCTTTTCACGGGAACTGGCGGACGCCCAGCTCTCGCTCCCGGGAAGCCACCGCCCCAAGAGAACCTGGCCGAGTATCACCCCCTTCCTTCGCCTCGACCATGTCTTCCTTTCACGGGACATACTCGTCAGAAACGTCAAGGTCCCCCGGTCCATGATCGCAAAGATGGGTTCCGACCATCTCCCCCTGCTCGTGGAGGTTCAGTTATCGGACCCACCCTCAGAGAAAGATCACCTTTCCGTCGGATGAACGCTTTCTGGCACGCCTGTGCGCCCTGTCGATAAACCCAAGCACCTCAAGACCGCGCAGGACTTCGCAGGCACCGTCGGCAACAGACGAACGGGCCGTTTCTATGTGGATCTCCGGCTGGGTGGGCTTCTCGTACAAAACGCCTGCACCGGGAAGATTCCTGATCTCTCCGCTATCCGCCTTCTTCCAGAGGCCCTTGGGATCCCGCAACCTGCAGACGGCTTCGGGACAGTCCACGAACACCTCCGCGAACTTCTCGATATGAAGACGCGCGGTCGCTCGATAGTAACGCCGGGGCGCGGTGGCGCAGATCGCCACGTTCACCCCGCTTTCAGTGAGGTGTTCGGCGAGATATACGAGAACACCGTAGAACCAGTCCCTCTCCTCATCCGTATAGAGAGGCCGCGGCGTCAACACTCTCCGAAGCCTGGCGGAGTTGAGGAGGGCGGCTGTCACCCCCTGTTCAGACAGCATCTTGCAGGTCCTTTCAGCAACCGTTGTCTTTCCCGACGATGGCAAACCGGTGAACCATAGCGCGAATCCCGATCGCGCAGCGGACTCTATCACCATCCCTTCCCCCTTCCCCGGCAGGACAGCATCGGTACCGCTCAATGACCCATCTTCTTTTCATTGTGATATCGGACACCGCTCTGCGCCCGACAGTCCTCCCGTTCCTGCCCCCCGTGACGCGCCGTCGACAGCACGGTCCGTCGGCGCGGGAACGGAAACCTTCCCCCTGCGAGATATTCCCTTACCGGCCCCGTATCACCGGATCAGGCTCATTATGTCTATCCCCCTGGCAGCCTTCTTGAGAAGGCGCCGGTTATAAAGCACCACATCGTCTATGATCTCGCCGCACTTGATGCAGCGCCAGACCCATATGTGGGCATACATGCCATAAAACCTTTCGCGGATCAGAAAAGCGTTGCAGCGCGGACAGATGTGTGTTTCCTGAGCGTCGAACTTACTCTTGGGTACTCGCCTGCGTACAGGGCTCACTTTCCTTCCCATGGTTCCTCCTTATTTCCCATGGATCAATGCTTCACACAGGATGTATACTCGCTGGGACTCGCCCGGAATATGCAACTTGCCCCGAGCTTGCAATTTGCACGCCATGGGATGGAAAACGAACGCAAAGGAACACCAGACGGTGTATTACGATGGGGAAGGATGTCCGGCCGGCAACCGGGCGCCCTCAGGGTAGTGGGGCAAACAGCCCCTGTCGGACAGGCATTGTGCCCCACCGTATCTGAGGCCTGCAGGATTGCCGGCTATTCGTTCTTGAGCTTACGATAGAGCGTCTTTCTGTCAATGCCGAGTATTTCCGCTGCCCGGGAGCGATTTCCCCCGGCCTCCGCCAGCACCTCTCCGATGTATTCCCTCTCAAGATCTGCAAGGGTTCTTCCCTTTTCGTGGGCGCGATCGAGAAAGGACCTGCTACTGGCCTTGGTCATGAGGGAGGGAAGATCGTCGGGAACGACGGTCTCGCCGCGGCACAGTGTGACACCCCTCTGGATAACATTCTCAAGCTCTCTCACATTGCCCGGCCAGGAATAGTCCATCAGGATCCTCATGGCCTCAGTTGAGACACGCGCAACCTTTTTCTTCAGGTCCCTGTTGAATGTATTCAGGAAGTGCCTGACAAGAAGCGGAATGTCCTCCTTTCTGTCCCGAAGCGGAGGAAGATCGATGTCTATGACCCGGAGTCGGTAATAGAGGTCGCTTCTGAAAAGCCCCTGGTCTATCCGCTCCTGGATGTCGCGGTTGGATGTGGAAATGATGCGGATATCCGTTGGATACGAGGTCGTACCTCCCAGGGGCCTCACTTCCCTTTCTTCGATGACCCTCAGTATCTTGGCCTGCAGCGAGGTGGGCATTTCGGTCACCTCGTCGAGGAAGAGCGTCCCTCCGGCCGCCCCGACAACGAGTCCTTCCTTGTCGATCTTCGCGTCGGTGAAGGCCCCCTTCCTGTATCCGAAAAGCTCGCTCTCCAGCAGGTTCTCGGGGATTGCGGCGCAGTTCACGGCCATGAAGGGCCCGTTCTTCCTGGCGCCGTTGTAATGAATGGCCTTTGCCACAAGCTCTTTTCCGGTGCCGCTCTCGCCCGTGATAAGGACGTTCCCCGACGTGTCGCAAACCATTTCGATAAGCTGGTATATCCTCTGCATGAGGGGGCTCTTCCCGATCATCCTGTGGAAACCGTACCGCGATTCAAGCTTGCGTTTCAGGCCGAGAACCTCTTTCCTCAGGGATTTTGTCTCCAGGGCCTTTTCGACGGCCAGGATAAGCTCGCTGAGATCACCGCTCTTCGTTATGAAATCGTAGGCGCCCATCTTCATGGCCTGGACGGCTGAATCGACGGACCCGAAGGCGGTGATGAGGATGACGGGTGTCGTGGGGGCGACCTTCTTCGTCTCTTCGAGAAGCTGGAGACCGTTCTTCCCGTCCATCTTGAGGTCGGTGAGGATGACGTCGAAATCAACCTGGTGTATGAGCTGCGAGGCCAGGACGCTGTCACCGGCGACATCGACGTCGAAGCCTTCCGAGGTGAGCGTTTCCCTGAGAAGATCGCACCACCTCACCTCATCGTCGATCACCAGTATCCTGTGGAACCTGTCTTTCACCGGAACACCTCCCCGCCCACCGGCGGAACTTTGGCCCGCGCGGGCCACCCTTTGCGACAGGAACGATCGGGGTCCTGATCTCATTGTACCCCATTATCGTGGGATCGTAAAGGACAGGCTGGGGCAGAAGACCACTGCCAGGGGGCAAAACGCCCCGGTCAGCTCGCCCAGGCAATGGCTTGCCGCTTTCACTTTTCCCTGTTATTTCGACCGGAGAGACGCATGGTACATGTTTTGCTTTAACAACCCTGCACGACGTTCGTGTACCATGCAAGAGTGGAGGGAAGTAACATGATACTCATGCCGAAACCGGGGGAAAGGGTCAAGAGCAAGTTCAACGAGAGGGAATTCATCATCGAACTGGTGGGCGAAAGAATGATAGTTCTCATGGAAAAAAGGGAAGCCATACGCTTCGTTACCACGATCGACAACCTGCGGTCCTTCTATGAGTACACCGGAGGCTGAAACGCTTTCTGCTATCACTGATGATACCAGGAAGAAGAAGGGAATCGATGAAACGATCGGTTTTTTGCACCATCCCCGGGACACTTCCTGTTCTAATCAGGCAGGGTGAAGCAGAACATCGCGCCTCTGCCCGGGCGGCTCTCCGCCCAGATGCGTCCCCCGTGGCGGTGGACGATCCTTTTCACCGTGGCGAGGCCGATCCCGTTACCCCTGTACTCCGTGTCTTTATGGAAGCGTGAAAAGGGCTCAAATATCCGCCCCGCATGGGCAGCGTCGAACCCGCACCCGTTGTCCCTGACGAAAACCACAAGGTCCTCATTCTCACGCCGGGACCCTATCTCTACCACGGCTTCTCCTTCATTTCTGGCGGTGAACTTGTAGGAGTTGTCGAGCAGGTTCTCCATGACGATCTTGAGGAGGCTGTAGTCTCCCGTCACCGTCAGCGTCTCCGGGACGATCAATCTCAGGGATCTGCGGGGATAGAGGTCTCCGAAGTATTGCCGCAGGGATCGTGACATCTCCGCCAGATCCACCGTAGTCCTGTTCATTTCCCCTCCGGCGATCTTGAAAAGCCTCAGAAGGTCCCTGACCAGGAACAATGCGTTCTGGCTCGTTTCCCTGATGTATTCTATGTAGTCGTGGCTCTTCTCCCTGAACTCCTCTTCCGCAAGATCAAGGAGCCTCCGGCTGAACCCGTTGATGACGACGAGCGGCGACCTCAGGTCGTGGGTGACGGAATGCACGAAACCTTCGAGTTCCTTGTTCGTGTCTTCAACGAGGACAAGGTTCTTCGCCAGTTCCGCATTAAGTGTCCTGATCGACTCCTCGGACATCTTCATTCTCGTGATATCGACAAAACTCCCGACGGCCCCCACTATCTCGCCGCCGGCCACAAAGGGAGTAGTGTTGGCCAGAACGGGTACGACCTGACCGTCCGGTCTCATCAGGGCCATCTCCTCGCCTTTCACCGTCTCTCCGTGGTACAGGGACCGGTTGAGGGGAAGCTCCTCGTAAGGGCACACCTGGCCGTCCGGTCTCAAGAGCTCCAATCGGACGGGGTCCCGCCTGCGAACAGGTCCCGGGCACGCCGGTTTGCATAGACTATCCGCCCCTCCCTGCCTTCCACGACCACCACACCGGCAGGGACGACATTGAGAATGGTCTCAAGGCGTTGCTTTTCCAGCAAAACCCTGGTCTCCGACAATCGGAGTTCCTCTTGTGCCTTGTTGAGGCCCATGAGAATGTCCCTGAGGTTGCGGTTCTGGACCCTCAGGCTGTCGGTGCGCTTTCTGACAATGGCGTCGAGGTCCCTGTTGAGCCTCTGGAGTTCCTTTTCCTTTCTCTTGAGACCCGACACGTCTCCCACGGAGCCGATCCATCCGATCCGCTTGCCTGAATTATCATAGAAGGCGGAGTACATGACGAGGGCGTCGAAACGAGTGCCGTCCCGTCTTTGAAGACTGACCTCAAAGGAACCGGACGTCCTCCCCCCCCGCAGGACCCTCAGGAATATCTTCCGCGCCTTTCTGCGCTCATTCTCAGGCCAGTAAACGTAGGGAAAACAGCTGCCCAGCAGTTCTTCCCGCGTCCAGCCCACTATCCTGCAGAAGGCGGGGTTGACGTATATCTGCCTGCCCTGGTCGTCGATGGCACCGATCCCTATGCTCAGGGACCTGCCGATCGCCTCACGGAAGGAATGCTCCGCCTGGATCTCCGCCTCGTTGCGCTTGAGCGAAGTGATGTCCCGCATGATACCGAGAACTGTGCCGACATCGCCCGCCGCACCGGGCTCGGGAACAAGGCGCAGCGCAAAGTGCAACGGGCCTCCCTGCCCCTCGCACACGAGCTCCAGCTCCTGAGGCAGCAAACTCGTAAAGGCCTTGCGCGCCAGCTTCTTTACCCGGCCCTTCGCCTCCGTGGTTACAAAGTCCCAATCATCGAGGGAACCGGGGCGCCTCTCCCCGCTCGTCCGGAAAAGGCCGGCCATGGCGTTATTCATAAGGACGTGTCTCAACCTGCGATCCAGACGGAAGATGCCATCGGGAATATTGTCCGCAAATGCCTTGAGCTCATCCGACGGTTCCGCGGGGGCACCGTCAAGAAATCCCCAGTCGGCCCGCGGCATGGCCCCGGCCCGCCTTCTTCCCGCACTCGTCCTGTCTTTGGAGGTACTGACACTGCCCGGTTCAACCAGGGAAACTCCCGTCAGGGAACCCTTTCCGGGAGATCCCGGGTCGTCTTCGGGCACACCCGGACTCAAGGGGTAGAACCTGTCTTCGCCGCTTTCCATGGGATTCCCCGGTAAAAAACCGCTTGTCCCGCAACGCGTTCCGAGCAACCCGAACACATCTCCGGAGCATGCAGAGCTTAAGACCCAGTTAATCTAAGTATACCATAGTTCCCTTCAGGGCGTTCCCGGTTCGCCCCTTTTCTTCCCGCAGACGGGGCGAAAAGGGACACCAGGGGGGCAATTATTCCCATGTACCGGAGGAGACACAACCATGCCACCTGTCATAAACAGTCTGTATTTCCATATGTTACACGCATCATAACGACAGGCACGAATCTTGCTGCCCTTAAGGGGGCTGAAGCCAGGGCATCTGTGGGCGGGGGTGCACGGTCTTGGACGATGGAAAAACGATTCTGATCGTCGACGATGACGAGTACTTCGTCAAGCTTCTTGCGGACGAACTCGGCGACGAAGGTTACACAACGAAACATGCCTCTAACGGGGTCGAGGCGATCCTTGTCCTCAAGCACTTGAAGCCCAGCCTGATCATCCTCGATATCGTCATGCCCGTCATGGACGGCATGGAAGTGCTGGGGCCCATCGTGCGCAGATACGAAGACGTTCCCGTGATCCTTCACTCCTCCTACGAGGATTTCAAAAAAGACTTCAAGAGCTGGTCAGCCGACGCGTACCTTGTTAAGTCCCCTGACTTCAGGGAACTCAAGGGCGTGATCCGCTCGCTCCTCAGCAAGAACCGCCGAAGAAGGCCGAGTCGGTTACCGCAACCGGGGGTGTGATCGTCCGGCGCCCGTAGACCCTCTCCACCCGTGTAAATCCGTTGTCCCCCATGATAAAAATAACGTTGACTATCACACATTCCCTGTGATAGAAGAAAAGAGCCGCAAGCGGGTAACAAATGACTCTTCAAGACAGTAAGAAGGATATGTACAGGACGTTGCTCAACTATAGCGCCCTGGGTCTTGAAATGGGTTTTTGCGTTGTCATCGGTCTTGTAGCTGGCTTTTACGCCGACAAATATTTGGGCACGTATCCCTATCTCACGTTCGTTTTTATGATCTTTGGGATGATAGCCGCCTTCAAGGCGGTTTACCGGGCATACAAAAGGCTCAAAAAGGAAGACGATGAGGGAGATTACCGTAACCCAGGTTGAACGCTGCAACATGGCGCTTTTCTTGCTCGGTTCCATCGCGATCGCGGTCATTACCCGTGACCTCATGGCCTTTTTCAGTTTCGCCGTGGCAAGCGCCATCGTCATCCTCAACTTCCGGCTCCTCAAGAAGATCATCGCTCGGCTGATCCTGAAACAGGAGATCGGGAAGAAGGATATCTACCTCGCTCTTCCCGCGAAATTCCTTCTCCTTCTGGGAATCCTCACCGTTGTCGTGGTCTATGGGAACGTAAGGCCTTTCTACTTTCTCATGGGCCTCTCCACGGTCTTTGTATCCATCTTAATAAGTCAATTGCTGCCGCTTTTCAGTTCCAGCTCGCAAAGGAGACAAGATAATGGGGCATGAAGCTTTTACCTGGGTGTCGTTCATACCTTTCCTCAAGACAATGCCGCCGCACGTGTCAAATGCGATCATTGTTTCGATCTTTCTTCTTCTCATCGTTTTTCTTGGTTACAGGCAGGTGAAAAAACTGGAAGACCAGATTGTTCCCGACGAGAAGCTCACCTTCAGGAACCTCGTCGAGCTCATCGTCGAGGCCATCACCAACTTCGTCAAGGAGAACATGGGTGAACGGGGACCCCAGTTCATGCTCCTCATCGGCACACTGGCCCTTTTCATTCTCTTCAATAACCTTTCCGGTCTCATCCCCGGCTTCCTTCCCGCGACGGACAATGTGAACACGACCTTTGCCTGTTCGCTCACGGTGTTCGTCCTCACCCATTATTACGGGTTGCGGGAGCACGGGATCAAGTACCTGAGGCAGTTCGTCTTCATCAGCGACATGATGCCGTGGTACGCCAACGTTATCCTCAGCATCCTGATGTGCCCCATCGAGCTCATCAGCCACATCGCAAGACCCATGTCCCTGGGCATACGGCTCTTCGGCAACATAACCGGTGACCATCTGGTTACCGCCATATTCTTCGCCCTCGTTCCACTCCTGGTACCGGTTATCTTCATGTTCCTCGGTCTCTTTGTTGCCTTTGTCCAGACATTTGTTTTCACACTGCTTTCCATGGTCTATTTTGCAGGTGCTGTTTCCCATGAACATTAATATGATGATGCAAGAATACAAAAAAGAAAGGAGTGAATAGTGATGAAAAAGGTTGTGTCCATTTTGATGCTCAGCGGTTTGATCCTCGTTCTTTCCTGCGGCTTTGTGCTTGCGGCTGAGGAAGCTGCAAAGGCTCCCCTCGATTCAAATGTGAAGGCCATGTTGGCCATCGGCGCCGGCGCGGCGATCGGTATCGCGGCTCTCGGCGGTGCATTGGGACAGGGCAAAGCTGCGGCGGCGGCCCTTGAAGGCATTGCCAGAAACCCGGGCGCATCGGGAAAGATCTTCGCCCCGATGATCATCGGCCTCGCCCTCATCGAATCACTGGTCATCTACGCTCTCGTTATCGCATTCATTTTTGTAGGTAAACTCTAA
>MVQQ01000110.1 GCA_002067555.1 Syntrophorhabdus sp. PtaB.Bin184 | reverse complement strand
CTTCGAGGGAAAGCTGACATCAACAAAATGGGCAAAGCTGTCTAAGTGTTCCCAGGATACGGCACTGCGCGATATTCTCGATCTTGTTACAAGGGGAATCCTGGTGAAGGACCCGGGCGGCGGCCGCAGTACGAGCTATTCACTCGCGAATGACACAACGTGGTGACCAGTCTCCGTGAAGTCCCCGTCCTGCTAACACCCGTCACCAGAGGGTCTTTATCTTGTACTTGGCTATATCGGTGTCCCGTGTGACGACAGGCATCTTTTCCAGAATTGACTGGGCTATAATGATGCGATCGAAGGGGTCCCGGTGGATGGCCGGAAGCCGGGATACATAGAGCGCATGGCTCATCTCGACAGGAAGCGGCTCGATAGCATTCTTCATCAGCTGGCCCGGAATGAATCGATCAGGTCTGTCCGGCAGACGGAGCCTTCCCAGATTGACCTTTATGGCTATCTCCCAGGCGGAAGCCACGCTCAGGAAGAGTTCGTTCGCCGGATTCTTCACGACATCGCGCACGCGAGACGACAACTGCGGGCCATCCACTATCCACCAGAGGAACGCATGGGTATCGAGGATAAGCCTCATCCTTCGTACTCGCCGAGGATCGATTCAGGCAATGGTTCGTCGAAGCTCTTTTCGATGACCACTTTGCCTTTGGCCGTTCCCGCCACCCGTTCGGCGGTCTTGTCCCGAATGGGAACAAGGCGGGCTATTGGTGTCCCCGCCCTCGCTATAATGATCTCCTCTCCGCTTTCCACCCGGTTGAGCAGCTCTGATAATCTCGTTTTGGCTTCGTGTATATTCACTCTCATAGGCCCATAATAGACTAAGTGATGGACTAAGTCAATACCACCACGTTGTACTCTTGCCTCCGTTCCCGCCTCTTGCTTCATCTCCTCTTTCACCTCACCCCCACCCTTCTCACTCCCTCATGAACAAGGCAGGGTCGTTCGTCGCCCTGCGGGCGTCGGCCTCTTCAACTTCTTCGGAATCAACAAGGACCCTGAGGCTCTGGTTGAGCGTCCAGCCTATTTGACCGCTTCGCTGCTGCTGACGGAGCAGGTCATGCCTGCCCCGCACCATGAGTTCGCGGGTGGCGGCACCCTTCGTGTCCAGGAATTCCGTGGCCAGGACGAGCCGCCTCGCCGTCGGCACCAGAACCTGCACCATCACGGCGAGAAGGACGTCCGTCAGTTCCTGGACCATCCATTCCTGTTTCTCCACGGGAAACATGGACGCTATCCGCGAGGGAACCTGCGTGGTCATGAGGGTATGGATGGTGGTGAACACAAGGTGTCCCGTCTTCGCCGCCTGGATTGCCGCTGATGCCGTTTCCGGGTCTCTCACCTCGCCCACGAGGATCACGTCGGGCCTCTGGCGCATGGCCGCCCTCAGCGCCCGCTCGAAGGATAGCGTGGTGGTGCCCACCTCGCGCTCGATGATGTTTCCCACCCCCTCGGGGATGTCATATTCGATGGGGTCTTCTATGGTGACACAGTTGAGGCACTTCGTTGCCACAAGATACGCCATGAGGGAGGCGAGCGTTGTCGATTTGCCGCTGCCTGTGGGGCCGGCGATAAAGATTATGCCCCCTGCCGAGCTTTCAAGGACCAACCGGAGGAGATCCCCGGGGACGCCGAGGTTGAGCGGGTTCGTCTCCACGGACTTCAGGCGCCTCATGACGATCGAAACACCCTTTTTCGTCATGCACAGGTTGACGCGAAATCTGAAGGTCTTCTTTTCTTTGCCGCTGCCCACCTGTCTCGCGTAGGACAGATCCTTCTCCTCTCTGTCATACAGCTGCGCCCGGGCGCCGGAGACCCGAAGGATCCGCTCTGTCGCTTCGTCTATTTCGTATCCTTCGGGAGGAGCGGCCGCCGCGTCCATGCGCCCGTCCACCCTCAGGAAAACCGGGCTTTCCGATTGGATGTAGATATCCGAGGCATCCTCCTCGATCGCTCTGTCTATGATATCGTCGAGGAAATTCTTCATCGTCTACCTGCAGCGCAGCCATTCGGCGCCGAGGAGGTACGCGAGATATCTCCTCAGAACACCCGAGCGGCTGAACCCTCTCTGACCGATCTCCTCCTTCCGCTTTCTTCGAGCAAAGATATAAAGGATAATGGACCCGCATATACCCGTCGTGATGACGAAGACACCGATCTCTTCCGATACATATGACAGAATGGATGCAATGCCGTTGCCCAGCATCGCCGGACAAATGCAGATGACCAGATCCTCAAGGGATATGTTGAGCCTGGGAACGATAATGGCACTGTTTATGTTCTGATAGTCGCGACGTGTCCCGGAATCCATGGCGTCCTATCCCGCGCTCGCCGTCATGGTCGCCTTGATGATCCCCAGGATTGCCGAGGTGGACACGAGGCAGCCTCCAAAAGCAACCTTCTTCCACGCTCCCTGGGCACCCTGGGGGTTGTTGTCCTTGTTCGCCATCACCACGAAACCCCATATGATAAGCCCCGTCCCCGCGCAAAAGGAGATTGCAAGGAGACCGTACATGATTATGTTGGCGAGGTTGCTCAGGAACTCCCCGGCATCGGTGGTCTCCGTGGCCCACCGGCTCTCATTGAATGTTTGCGCCCAGGCGCCCCTGACACACGTGGCGGTGAACGACCACACTACGGCAAGAAAACAGCCTCTGAACAACGCCCTGCGTTTCCCTGTCCTGTCCCTTATTGGTACAGAAGTCATGTTACCTCCTCTTTTGCTTCTTCGCTATGTCACCAAACATCGATTTCTCCTCGTCAGACTGAAAATAGATGTCACCCCGGTCAAACGAAAGGCCTCCATAGAGGTATCTCTCGACAGTGACCTTGAACACCCAGGAAACGTATGCGACGAGGCCTCCGCTGACGATAAACTGGAGCACGGCAAGGATGCTGATCCCCGCAATGCCTTCGGCATACATCTTGAGGCCGATGCCGCATCCGCCGGCACAGAAGGCTATAAGCAGAAGGAACAAGCCCCCCATTTTCAACCACGTGCCGATCCTTTTCTCGCCTGACATAAGAGGAGCACAGTGTTCGAGCTGGATCTCCTGTCTCTTGCCGTCCCCGGTTTCGAAGACCAGCTTTCCCCCATTCTTTCCCTCGCGTTCGTGGAACACTATCTTCTTTTGAACGGGTACCGGAATCCCTTCCTCGAACTTGCCCGGCAGGTATCTGACCAGCATTGCAGCCCTCCTACTCCACCCTTATCGCTTGACGGCCGAGCTTGCGGTAAAACGCCATCGCACCGTCGCACTTCGTTTTGAAGGCCTTTGCGATCACTGCCCACTTCCCCCCGTCGCCGTGGGGAGCCATCGTCAGGAACACGTCGTCAGGTTTTGCCGAGTTGCCGAGGAACAGGAAGGCCTCCGCCTCCGTGGCAAAGGAATCCACGAGAAAATAACAGAAATTGGCCCGGTCCCTGCCAAGCCAGTCTCCACCCGATTCATCGGAAACAAACCTGGGCGGCGACACGATCTTCCAGACGAGAGTCGGAGCCGAATAACTGCTTCCGTCCCTGCTTATCCTCGCCGGGTTGTAGACGAGCCTCACCTGTGCCGGGATGATGGCCCCTCCCTTCACCAATTCGAGGTACAGGAGTTCATCACGATACTTCCTGACAAAGTCTCGCAGCCGCTCCTCCATTTCCTGCCTGCAAAGGCGCGACCCTTCCCTCCTGCCTTCCTCCCTGCCCTCTTCGCGTGCTGTCCGGAGGGATTCCGATTCGATGACATCCTCCGGCACCGCCCGGATGGTAGGGGCACATCCGGCAACAGCAAAGAGAACTCCCGTGACGGCAACGATGCGAAGGAGCGAAAGGGGAAGCCTCTTTTTTCTCATGGCGTCCTCATTTCCCGCGGGCCTTCAGATCGTCGACGGCGATCGTACCCGGCCCCGTTGCCGCCTGTCCCTGCCGGAACTGGCAAGGATATACCGCGGAGAAAGACTTCACGAAAGCGATCTGCCGCGAAAGGGCATTCACGGTAATGGAGGACGCCCCATCCGAAGAAGGTCCCGGGATTCTCTCCTTCGTCTGTGCGACGAGCGGCGACAGCGAACCGGACACCAGCAGGAGAAGGAACATGCAGCAGCTAACGCGTGATAGAGAACGTTTTGCCATCGGCTATCCTCCTTACCGTTATTTCCCTGCTCCGCGAGGCCACGACGCTTGTCCCGTTGCCGAGATCAAGGGCGAATTCGGCATTGCCCACGGGCATGACCTTCCCGGCGATCATGAAGACATGGAGCTCGGGTTTCACGAGTTTCATCATCCGTATGAAGGGATAGGTCCCGAGTTCTGTCAGCGACGGTGACCTGCCTTCGAGGAGAATGTCTTCGACAGCGCCCTTCTCGGGGATGCGCTGCGTCGTGATGATGCGCACTATCGCGTCCGTTATTTCAGTCACACCACCCATGCCTGACCGCCTCACGTTGACGGTAAGGTCAGCCTCTCCCGATGCCCCGTTCTCGACAAGCAGGTAGTGGTGGGACACCTGATCGCCTGCCTGCGTTCTTTCGAAAACGACGATGTTCGTCGACTTGAACTCTCGCACCGGAAAAATGATGAGGGAATTGCCTCTCGTCTCGATGCTGAACTTCTCCCTGGCACCGATCGCGATGTCCTCGACGTTGAAACTGTAAGGGAGATTGATGACGCTGCCATAACCGTATGCGAGGTGTATGACGGGCACCACACCCGGCACTTCGTCGATGACGCGCTCCCTCATGCGGGACAGTTCGCGATCCTTTTCTATAAGAGGCTTCAGGCGCTGCGCTTTTTCCTTCATCTCGAGTATGTCCTTCTCGGGAAGATCGAAGGGTGGAACGACGATCTGCCCCTCTGCCTGCTGCTTCGGGGTCTCCACAGGCTGCTCAGGTGCGGCCTCAGCCACCGGCAGGCTCAGAAAAACGGACAATATACAGGCCGAAAGGGTTCTCCACACTGCGTGCTCCTTTGTACAGCTTGATCTCATACGTCTTCACCTTGAGGTCTTCGCTCGCCGCCTCTTCTCCGACAACACGGACGGCATTGAGCCTCACCGAGGCAAGAACGACCGCTTCCCTGCCCCGTATCTTCGAATCCTTGAGGGCGTTCCACTCGGCGGTGACAATAAGTTTCTGGTCCGACAGGGACTTGAGGTAATTATCCCGGTACGGCTCGTAAAAGGCCTTGAAGGATACCGGATCGAACCGCTTTGATACCCGGCTTATCCGGCTTGCGAGATCGCCCTGTGATCTCACCTCCACGTAGGTCCAACACAGAATGTCCCTGATAGCATCCCTGCAGAAGATCTCGAGCTCGGGCCAATGGATCCTGTCGGGGTCGTCGACGCGGACAAGCGATGGTCTACCGGTGGAATCCATGAAGACGATCTTGTCCTTCCCCTTCCCGGCAACGACGATGACGATGGACGCCACCACCATGATGATGCTGAGAACCACTGTGGCAACGGGAATGATAAGCAGGGACCGGGAGGTAAGCTTCAACCCACGGAAAATTCCCACCTCTATCGCAAGGACCTCGTTGCCGTCCGGCACCGCAGCCTCTTTCTTCTCTTTCCCGGAAACAGCCATTCATCTCCTGCTATATGGTAAATAGCATCATCGAACACCGGGATACGTGATCGGTGGGACATTGGAGGGGTTTTTTGTGACCGAATTGATCACGAAGCTGATCGGCAACACTCAAACCATGGTCTCCCCCATGATGCCCGTTCTGGGAACCTTTCTTATCATCAAGGGCCTCATACGGCTTGCCAGCGGAAATGACACCGCGAAGGGAGGATCCGGGGGTGGAAAGATGATTATCGTCGGGTCCTTCCTGACATGCTACAAGCTGACCTCGTGGATCATCATCTCCACTCTCACCCGGTGCGGCCTGTATCTTGGCAGCGCCGGTCTGTAGACCTTTGCTCACGCAAAATGTCCGCTGTCGTCTTTTTAACATATTTCATCAATCGCAACCGCTTCACGTTACCCCCCGGGGGGATGTAGCGCGTCCTGAACCGTCTGACCTCATCTCCGGCAAAGATGTATCCCTCACCGACCTTGAGTCCCGCCAGATCTCTCATCTCAACGCGGCTGCCTTTCTGAAAGGCATAGGTGCCATCCCAGTTGCCGAGGCTCTCCATCATCCTGCTGTCGTTCCGGATGTTTGGCATCATGAAAAAGGATTCCCCCGCCCGCTCCGCCAGAAATTTAGCTGTGTCCGTATCCTCCACCTTCATGACGATCTTGTAGTTCGTGTTTCCAATGAGCCGTTTTGCGTCCGTTTCCGACGCCTTGAAAAGCGACGCAAGCTCCTGAACGGATATGATGACGCCAAAACCGAGGGAGCGGCCCTGTGCAAGGATGGTGTCGAAACCCTCGACGGCGTAGGAACCGTATTCATCGGCAATGAGGGTGAAGGGGACCGAGGGCCGGCGGCGGCGGACGTCGCGTCGTATCTCCTCGTAATTCCCCTCCACCCTGGTCCCCAGCGCCGTGGTCAGGGCAATCTTAAAGGCGTTCAGCGTGAGCCTTCCCAGGGCCTGAAGCGTCGATATCGAATACGACAGAGAGGGAAGGAGGACGACGAGGATGCGGCTGTTGGAAACCACGTCGACCATGTCGATCTCGGAAGCGTCGGTATCGAAGATCCTGTTGAACGTCCCGGAGAGGAGATCAAGGGGGGCACCCCACTGCTGAACGAAGAACCCGTACTGCCTCAGAGCCTCCCCCGCCGCAGGGGACATCCTGCCCTGGCCCCTGTTACGGTATTCCTCCCAGCCGGGCAGGTCGCCAAGCAGCGCCCTCAGACGTGCCTTCACCGGACGGCCTCCGTCATACAGGGGATACCTCTCATCCGCCTCGAGCGAGAGGGCTTCGTCGAAGGAAAGATGTCTTCGCACCTCCGACGGGGTGAGAACATACTCCCCGAAAACCCCGGGATTGTCCCTGCGGTATACCAGTTGGGTAAGGACCGCTTTCATGAGTATCTTACCCCGCTCCTGCCAGTAGACCTGATCCCCTTCGGCCTGCTTCAGGAAGCCCGTCATGATCTCGGAGAGGAAATCGGCATCGCCGTACGTCATGAAGTTGAACGTGTGCGACTGGGAAGGGTTGAGAAAATTGAGAACCAGCAGGTCTTCCACGCGGTCGCACTTCTCGATGATCTCGTAGAGAACCTCGTAGGTATCGGTGACGTCCGACTTGCCGTCGATGAAACAGAAACCTCCCCCGAGCCCCATGATGGAATCGGCGATGGTCCTGATGGCGGTTGTCTTGCCTGACCCCGTCGTGCCGATGAGCATCCCGTGGCGGGTCAACTCCCCGATGGGGAGCATGACGGGCAGGCCGTAGTCGTCTTTCCCGAGAAACACGGCGGCCTCGCCCTCGCGGCGCGCGAAAACGGGGGCCGGTGAATTCGTCGATGCCATGAGTTGCACGACGAGACCGGCGCCGAAGAGACAGAATGCCGCAAGGGGACTCAGAAAGACCATGGCGACGGAAAGCACCGTCACCACCCAGGGATTCACCCACCGGATCTTCAGCCATGTTTCCGGACTCAGCCGCGACGCGGGAGCGATCCTCGCCCGGTGCGCCCTTTCATCGATGGAACGGGTCATACCTAAGGAATAGCTTAAGGACAGGTAATAGGTGATGGGTGACAGGTGATGGGAAAACCGGGAAGAATAATACTCCTATTACCTATTACCTATTACCCATGGCCCATGACCCGCCTCATTCACAGTTGCTCGCAGGGCGAAATCATGGTACATTCTGACGGTTTAGCGGTCCCATTTCCAAACGCTCGAACACATATCTCAGTTGAAGGAGTAACCATGCTGTTCTCGAAAATGTTCATCCCCACCGTCAAGGAAGATCCGAAAGAGGCCGAGGTCGCGAGCCATCGCCTCATGCTGAGGGCAGGGTTCATCAGGCGCCTGGCGTCGGGTGTCTATACCTGGCTCCCCCTGGGCCTCAGGTCGCTGAGGAAGGTGGAGCGGATCATCCGCGAGGAGATGAACCGGAAGGGCGCCCAGGAGATCTTCATGCCCGCCGTCCAGCCGAAGGAACTCTGGGTCGAGAGCACGCGGTGGGAAAAATACGGCAAGGAACTCCTGCGCTTTGTCGACAGGAACAACCGTGAGCTGTGTCTCGGACCCACCCACGAGGAGGTGGTCACCGACCTGGTGAGGCGGGAGGTAAAGTCCTACAAGGACCT
>MVQQ01000109.1 GCA_002067555.1 Syntrophorhabdus sp. PtaB.Bin184 | reverse complement strand
CGCTTCATCTATCCTCCATAAAGAACGGAAATCTCTTTCTCCGCGATTTTTATCGTGTTTAATGTACATCAAACGAAGGGACAAATCAAATAGAGGTGATAGGTAATGGGTAATAGGTGATGGGGGGAACGGGACATTACGTGTCCGGCTCCGAGGGTTCGCTCTGTCGCCCTATAACCGATCACCCATCGCCTATTACCGGCAGGGAAAAAGAAAGCGGGCTCGCGGCCCGCTTTCTTTTTCCCTGCTTGACGTTTCTCTACTTCACCCATTCCCTCCAGGTGAGACCCGTTTTCTTTTCCCAGTCCGATTCGAACCTCTCGGTGAAGAAGGCGTGGAGTTTCTCGAACAGGCGGGTCCACCCCGACTGAAAGTCTGTGGTGAGGACATCTTCGAGGAAGGGAACTATCTCGCCGAGCTTGTCTTTCGGGAGGTAGGCGCGTGCCTTCATCTCGTAGGATTTCTTAAGGGCCTCGGGGCTCAAGGCGTGGGCCGTCAGCATGGCGACCTTGAGGTTTTTCTTGACGGCAATGTCAAGGAGGTCGAAGCCGCGAACGCCCATGATGTCAAGGATGACGATATCATAGCTCTTCGAATCGAGAAGGGCCGACGCCGCCTCGAAACTCGTCGCCGTATCAAAGGTGCACTTCGGGCACCCATCCATGATCTCTTCTTCGAGGACCTTGAGAACATCCGGTTCGTCATCGACTGCCAGTATTTTCTTTCCGTTGAGAATCGATTCTGCCATTATTGCCTCCTTATATTTTTGATTCCGACATCACAGGGGAGGTATGCGCACGGTGAAACATGAACCCGTGCCCTCTCCGCTTTTCAGTGATATCTCCCCCCGCATCTTCTCGACAAGATTCTTCACGCAGGAAAGGCCGAACCCTAGGCCCTCAGGTTCATCCTTTTCCCTGTTCGCGTGGAAAAAACGCTTGAATATATAGTCTTGCTTCTCCGGCGGTATTCCCTCACCGTCGTCAGTGACGGCTATGACGAGGTCAAGGTCCCCCGTTATGGTGAGCCTCATCGTGTTCTTTCGGTACTTGAGGGCATTGGAGATGAGGTTCCTCAGGATCTGACGTATTTTCTTGGGGTCGTGTGTAAAGGGGGTCTTCTCATACCTGCCCGCAACCTCTATGGTGATGCCGTTCTGCTCGAGGATCTCTGCGTAGTTGGATACTTCGGCATGCGCCAGTTCCTCGCCGATGGAGGGAGCGGCGACCTCGATGGCATCGACGAGCGCCTCCCTGAGAATATCGGAGATAAGGAATGCGTCACGTCTGAAAAGACCTTCTTCGGAACGGTAGACCTCAATGATCTCGAGAAGGAGGGCTTTCGCCTTCTCGGCATTGCGCTGTGCCCTTTTCAGCGTGTCCCGCTGATACTCATTGTAGGGTTCGCACTTGTCTTTTTTGCTCAAGAGGTTGTTGACGCTTGTCAGTACGATCGACAACGGACCGGTGAGATCGTGGATAAGCAGGTCAACGAGGGGATCTTTACGGGTCATTTACCAGGCCTTGGATTAAGGAGTTGACTCGTCCCTACTACTGGTCTTAAGATATTCTTTCACGGCGGGAAAAGTCAAATAAAAAGTAGTTCCGCCGGTTTCCAGGCAGTCCTGCCGGCGCGAGACGAAGCGGCACTCGGAGATCCTCCCGGGACACAGGTCCCTGTCGGTGGGGATGTGAACACAGCGGGAGCTCTTCATCGAGATGTCGAAGCCGAAACGCCGCCCGTACACCTTCATCTGGAAAAGGTCGAGTCCCTTGCCGCCGGCTCCGAAGTCGTATGCATTCTTGGAGCCGTACAGGTCGGTCTCCTGGGTGTGGAAGAAGCCTTCAAAGACGTGCTCCTTGTTCTGCTCGGTGATCCCGATGCCGTAATCCCTGACAGCGACGGTGACGTTCCTTTCGTCCGCTGTGACGGATACCTCGACGAGGCCCCCGTCAGGCGTGTTCTCCACGGCATTCTTGAGAAGCCCCGCCATCATGTCCCTCACCACGACGACGTCCATGAATATGGAGGCGTCCTCATCTCCGGTCAGGCGGAATTCGATATCGCGATGGGGAGCGTTGGCCCGGGTGTCTGCTATGGCCTTTTGAGCCACGGGATAGAGGAGGAACATGCTTTCCGATCTGCTGTCGGGGGGGATGTAGCTGGCAACGCATTCCTTGAGGGTCTGCCAGTGCTCCCTGGTGTCGACGGGGATGTCCATACCCTCGATCTTCTTCCAGAGGTTCTCGAGTTCATCGACGAGGTTTTCCTCCTCCATCTCGCGATAGGCGAGCATGATCTTCTCACATTCCTTCTGCACCTCGAAAAGGCGTGTCATGTAATGCTTGAGGATGTCGAAATACCCCAGCACCGGCCCGCCCCCCGGTTCTTTGGATATCTTTCTCTTCAGGATGCGCAGATACCCCTGGATGAGGGCGAGGGGTGTCTTCAGTTCGTGGGAGAGGTGGTCGAGGGCCTTGCCCTTTGCCTTGTTGAGACGGGCGAGTTCCCTGCGGGACTCTTCCAGGGTGTCCATGCGCTCCTTCTGGAGCTGGGCGATCTCGATGAAGACCGAAGCGTGGTTGGTGAACATCCGGAGGAGCGTCTCGTCTTCGGCGGTAAACCTTCCCTCACGCTTGTTGATGAGTTGCATGACGCCGAGAACGGCGCCGGACCTCGAGAAGAAAGGCATGCAGAGCATGCTCTTTGTCGTGTAGCCTATGGCCTCTTCGATATAGCGGAAGAAACGGGGGTCCTCGTGCGCATCCTCGACATTGACGGTCTGTCCCGTGTGGAAGGCGTACCCCGCGAGTCCGACGTGGGACGGCGTGCGGAATTCCCTGCCTTCGATCTCGAAGACCATCTTTGTCCAGAGCTCATCCGTCTTCGGATCGTAAAGGAGGAGGTTGAACCTGTCCGCTTCAAGGACCTCCTTGGCCTTCGAGGCTATCTGGATGAGCATGTCGTCGAGGTTGAGGTCGAGACCGATGAGGCGCCCGAGCTCGAGCATGGACGAGAGCTTTCGCTCCGAGGTACTCAGGGCCCGTTCACAGACAAGGAGCTGCTCCCCGGGTGGTTCCGGGAGCCCTGTCTTAAAGTCGTCTTCCGGGTTTCTTTCAGTCACTTGTTAGATCCTTACAGTTTCGACCCAAGTAATATTGGCCAGAAAGGGCTGTCTGTCAAGGGGTCCTGTCATTTTTCGACGTCTTTCCTGAGGGCGGCGGCTATGTCCGTCACGAGTTTGCCGGAGAGCTCCTTCATGGCGGCACTCAGGGCGGCCGCCAGGGCATCGGGGGAATTGCCGCCCACAGGGGCCGAATGGGTGTACTGTCTTTGAAAGACAACCTGCTCCACGGGGTTATTTGCCTTCGTGTCCACAAGAGTGACGCGGACGCTTAAGAGCCCCTTGCCTTCGGTCTCGCAGAACTCGTCGACGTAGCCTTCCAGGATATACCGGGAGAGGTCGGAATCATACCAGGAATATGTGCCCTTGAAGATCCCGGCGCGGGTGATGTCCCTGAGCACGAAGCCCGTTACCATGTCCGCCGGGTTGACGCGCCAGCGGCTGTAGTCGTAGGTGTCGAAACGATACTGTCCTTTCCTGATCACCATGGAAGTGGAATTGAACGCCGGCGCGACGGCAAACCTCTCCACGCGGATGAGCTCTTCCAGGGGCTTGTCGGCGGTGTCGGCAGGGGGCGCGTAATCAAGGGTGTACTGGTCCATGATGAAGGGCGGTTTTGTCCTCCCGAGACAGCCCGCGACGAGCGTGAGGCACAGGAGGGAAAAGAGAAGAAACGCCGCTGTTCTTGTAGATGGTCTTTTCATCGTTTACCTCTTTTTCGGGGGTGGATCGCTGAACAGGATATCCGACGGATCCGCCTTGAGTCGCTCGATGAGCTGGTCCAGGTTCTCGGATGCCCTGCGCAGGTTCTCGCCGGTGAGCTGGACCTCCATGGTGATCGTCTTTGATCTGCGCGAGATGTCCTCGATCATCCTCGTGGTCCTGGCTGCGGTCTCGGCGAGCCTCATCTTTTCGAGCTCCGACTTCACCCGGGCGATCGTCTCCTTCGCATCGCGCACCGTGTCCCGGGCATCGCTCAGGATCTCGTCGGCCCTGCCGTCACCCACCATCTTCGCCAGCTGGTTCGCGGAATCGGAAAGGGTCCGGGTCATGTTCTCCAGGTTCGTGATTATCCCTGTCATCTTCTGTCCCGCAAAGAAGGTGTTCACGCTTTTTGTCGCCGACACGAGTTCGTCGGAGATGGCTTTGAAGTTTACCTCCTTCATCTTCTTCACCACGTCGTCGACGCCCGACACGATCTCCTGGATCTCCGACGGGTTTGAAGGGATGACGGGATAGTCGGGCTCGAAGGTGATCTGCGGTGTTCTGACGATATCTCCCTTCTTGCGGTGGTCCAGCTCGACATAGACTATCCCCGTTATACCCGCCGCCTTCAACTTCGCTATGGTTTTGTTGGCCGCATCTCCGCTGAAGTTGATCTTCATAACGACCTCGATAAGGCGGTAGTCGGGCGCGACGCCGATCCTCTCCACCATGCCGATCTCGACGCCCCTGTACTTGACGCTCGAGTCGACCTGAAGCCCCTGAACGGATTCATCGAAATAGGTGACGAATCGCTCACCCTTCTGGAGGTACTGGGAGGCGCCGAGCCAGATGATGGTCCCTATAGCTATCAGGGCGCCCGCAAGCACGAAAAAACCTACCAGGAAATAGGTCTTCTTCTTTATCATGTCGTCATTCCTTCACTCTTTTTTTCCGTAACTCGCCGGTTGAAGAAGTCCGTGACCCGGGAGTCATCGGAATCCGTCCGTAGCATGCGGGGGTCGCCTTCGGCGATGATGCCCTTCGCGTCCCTGTCGAGCATGATGATACGGTGGGATATATTGAATATCGTCTCCAGTTCATGGGTGACGATGACCATGGTTGTGCCGGTCCCTTCATTGAGCTTCCTGATGAGGACGTCCAGTTCGGCTGACGTGACGGGGTCAAGGCCCGCCGACGGTTCGTCGAGGAAGAGCATGGCAGGGTCGAGCGCCATTGCCCGCGCTATCCCGGCGCGTTTCTTCATGCCCCCCGACAGTTCGGAGGGATAGTGGTTGTCGTAACCGGCAAGCTCCACCATGCCGAGCTTCATCTTCACGATCGATTCTATGTCCTTCATCGGCAGGCCGGTGAATTCCGTGAGGGGAAGGGCCACGTTCTCGCCTATGGTCATGGAGCCGAAAAGGGCGCTTGACTGGAAGAGCATCCCGATGCCCATGTGCAGCTTTCGAAGCTCCCGGTCGTCAAGTTTCGACGTGTCCGTCCCGTTGATCCAGATGTCCCCCTTTGCCGGGGTTTCTATGCCAATGACGTGCTTGAGGAGCGTCGATTTCCCGCACCCGCTTCCCCCCATGATGACGAATATCTCGCCGGGTCTCACTTCAAAGTTGACGTCCCTGAGAACCGTGTTGCTGCCGTATCGCACGGTCAAGCCTTCCACTCTTATGACCGGTTCGGTATTGTTCACGTTTTCCTTCCCACCCTGGTGCCTAGATGTAATGCAGTATTATAGCAAAGGTCGAATCTATCACGATAATGAGAAATATGGACGTCACCACCGCCGACGTCGTGGCATTGCCCACTGCCTCCGCTCCGCCGCGCACCTTGAAGCCCCTCTGGCAGCCGACGGTCGAGATCGCAGCTGCGAAAACGACGGACTTTATGAGCCCCGACACGATGTCGAAGATCGATATCGCCTTCATCGTTTGCTGGATGTACGTGAAGATCGTGAGGTTGAGACCCAGCACCCCGACGATGAGGCCCCCCATGATGGCGAAGATGCTGGAGAATACTGTGAGGACGGGCACTGTGAACAGGGAGGCGATCACCTTCGGCACGGAGAGAAAGCGCATGGGGCTGAACCCCATGGTGGCGAGGGCGTCGACCTCCTCGTTCACCTTCATCGTGCCGATCTCGGCGGCAAAGGCGGAGCCGGACCGCCCGGCAACGATGATGGCCGTCATGATCGGTCCCAGTTCACGGACCATCGCCACGGCGACAAGGGACGCGACGTAGATGTTCGCTCCGAACTGCTTCAATTGGAGGGAGGACATGAACGCCATGATGAGGCCGAGGAGAAAACTGATGAGACCCACGATGGGCATGCCGTCCACGCCGACCTTCTTCATGTACGATACCGTGTCGTTCCATCGGACATTCCGAAGGTGTTTGAGGGAGTGGCCAAGCTCGCAGATGAGTTCCCCGCTGAAGGATATGATATCGTAAATATCCCGCACGGCCGCCAGGGAAGCGACGCCCAGTTGCTCGACGATGTTCATGCGCCGTTCCCGGGGCGCGAGGCTTGGCTTTGTCAGGGCATCCCTGTCGATGAGGCTTAAGATCCCCATCTTTTCCCGTGAGAGGCCGGAGAGTGCGAAGGGTACCGAGCGTTTCCGGGCCTCGTCCTCGAGCTCGACGATGAAGAGGGCTCCCGCCGAGTCGAGATAGGTGACACCGCTCATGTCCACACTGAGTCTCGAAGGGCTGTGCGTATCGAAGATGGGGCCGATAAGCCCGGCAAGCTTGCCGAAGCGCTCGAGGTCTATCCTGCCCGTGAGGACAAGCGTGACTGTCCCGTTCTCGGCCGGCTCTATACGATAAGAATTCTCGTCGGGCATTTTTATCTATAACACAGAGCAGGGAAAATATGAATTGTAAACCGTCCGGCCTTGCGTGCCGAACGGGTCGGCGCTCGCGAACCATACGGGCATAAAGGTCTGAGCGCGAAGCGCGCAAACAGGCTAACCAGGCAAGGGCAGGAACTATCGGAACCTTGTTGAGCGCAGGCTCTGTTCCTGGGAGTTTTTCTTCTTTCCCGCGTATGCCCGTTAGGCGCGCGAGCGCCGACGCGTGGGCCCGTTCTCGCGGTCAGCCCGCCGAGCGGGGTGACCGCGATATGCCGTACTTCTTGATCTTGTACCTCAGCATGCGCTCCGACAGGCCGAGGGCCGCCGCCGCCTTTGTCTGGACCCAGTCGGCGTTTACGAGGGCCTCGATGATCATCGATCTCTCGATGGATTCGACGGTTCCCCGAATACTGCCGTCGCCTGCCGTCGCCTGCTCCGCTAGGTTTGGCAGGTCCTGACTGGTGATGTGGTCTCCCCTGGTCAGGACAATGGCCCTCTCCACGATGTTCTCGAGCTCCCTGACGTTGCCCGGGTAGTCGTACTTGACCATGATGTCACGGGCCTCCCGGGTGAGTCCCTTGACATTCTTCTTATGCTTCAGGTCATACTTTTTCAGAAAGAAATCGATGAGCAGCGGAATGTCCTCCCTGCGCTCCCTCAAGGGAGGGACGACGATATTGACGACGTTGAGGCGGTAGTACAGGTCCTCGCGGAACGTTCCCTTTTTGACCTCCTCCTCCAGGTTGC
>MVQQ01000108.1 GCA_002067555.1 Syntrophorhabdus sp. PtaB.Bin184 | reverse complement strand
AGACGGGATGACGCCCAGGGAAGCCGCCTTCTTTGCCACGTCCGAGATCGGCCTTGCCGTTTCGGCGACGACGCTTGCCATCATCGTCATCTTCATCCCCGTGGCATTCATGAAGGGCATCATCGGACGCTTCTTTTTCCAGTTCGGTATGACCGTTGTCTTTGCCGTGATGGTCTCCTGGTTTGTTTCCTTTACGTTGACGCCCATGCTGGCGTCCCTGTACCTGAAAGGCAGGGACAGTACCGGAACGTCCGTCAGGGTGCCGGCCTGTGTCCGAAAGATTGGGGAGCGCTACCGTGTATCCCATCGTTTGCAGTGGTTTTCGGAACACCTCGAAGAGGGCTACGAGAGGCTCGAAAGAAGGTACCGCAGGGTGCTCACGTGGGCCCTTTACCATCGGACGAGGGTGCTTGTTTTTGCCGGAGCCACATTCCTGCTGGGTCTCTGTCTCATGTTCTTCATAGGAAAGGAGTTTGTCCCGTCGGAAGATCAGAGCCGCTTTGTCATCAGGCTTCAGACCCCCATCGATTATTCCGTGGATGAGGTGGACCATATGAACAGAAGGGCCGAGGAGATCGTGAAGAGGTTTCCTGAGGTCCGGAGCGTCCTTTACACACAGGGCGGAGGACGTACAAAGGAAACGAACAAGGCGAACCTGTCCGTCAATCTCGTTCCGAAATCGCAGCGCCGCAAGACACAGGAAGAGATCAAGGCCGAGATGCGCAGGGCCTTGCGAAAGGTACCGGGGCTGAAGGCTTCCGTGGAGGACATATCCATGATCGGAGGGGGGCAGAGACAGGTTGCCATCATGTACAGCATCCGCGGTTTGGAGCTGGACAAACTGGAGGCGTACACAAGGGAGATCCGGGATCGCTTCGGCAGGCTGCCGGGGATAGTTGACCTCGACACATCTTTGGAAAAAGGCAAGCCGGAGGTCCGCGTCTTCATTGATCGCGACAAGGCCGCCGACCTTGGCGTCGACGTGGCAACGGTGGCGGAAACGGCCAACTTCCTTTTGAGCGGTGAGGTGGAGATAACAAAGTTCAAGGACGAAGCGAGAGGAAGACGCTATGACGTTCGGGTGAGGCTCAACCCCGAGAACAGGACGAATCCTGAGGACATCGGCGAGATCTATGTGAGGTCGAAGGAAGGAAAGCTGGTCATGCTTTCCAACATCGTAAGCCTGAAGGAAGGCGGCGGTCCCAGCGTCATTAACCGTGTCGACAGGCAGCGGGCGGTGACTCTTTTCGCGAACCTCGAGAGAAAACCCCTGGGACAGGCGAAGTCGGAGCTTGATGACATATCCTCGAAGGTTCTTACGTCCGGGTATTCGGGCAGTTACAAGGAACAGGCGGACACCATGAAGGAATCTTTCGGATATCTCCTGTTCGCGGCCATCCTGGGGGTGGTCATGGCATACATGGTCCTTGCCGCGCAGTTCGAAAGCTTTGTGCATCCCTTCACGGTACTCCTGTCCATGCCGTTCTCCCTCATAGGGGCCTTCGGTGCCCTTTTTGTCACGGGAAAGACTCTCAACATCTTCAGCATCATCGGGCTTATCCTTCTCATGGGGCTTGTGAAGAAGAACGCCATCCTCCTCGTGGACTACACGAATATCCTCAGGGAGCGCGGGGCCACCCGGAGGGATGCCCTTCTCGAGGCGGGACCCGTCAGGCTCCGCCCCATTCTTATGACCACCTTCGCCATGATCATGGGCATGATGCCCATCGCCGTCGGGATTGGCGAGGGCGCGGAGACACGGTCGCCCATGGCCCTTGCCACCATCGGAGGTCTTATCACCTCGCTGCTCCTGACGCTGGTCGTCATTCCCGTGGCGTACGATCTCTTTGATGAGATGAAGGAAAGACATTTCCCACGGAAGGACCCTTAGAATGAAGACCCCGATCATTTCCCACAAAGACATCTTCCCCTTACCGGCCCCTTGCAGGACAGCCGTTCGTGCTTATCTTATGAGCACTCATGTCCTGTCGGGAAGAGCATAAGGACAGTATGTAAGGATACGAAATGGGCCTTTTCTTTATCACCTTTTTCACGCTCTATACGGCGCTTCACGCATATGTTTTCATAAAGACATGGTATGCCTTTCGGTTCCGACCGCTTACGGGCTGCATCATTGCTTTCGTCCTCCTCTTCTGTGTTTTCATGCCCCTCTTTGTCCGTGCCCTCGAACAGGGCGGGCAGGAATCTATCGCGCGGGTGTTTGCTTATGCCGGCTATATCTGGATGAGCGCGATCTTTATCTTCTTTGTCACATCCCTCGTTATCGATATCGGCAGGTTGTGCGTTATCGTGGCCGCATCGCTCTTCAAGGTCGGTCTGCCCGCAACGGTGCGCTCAAACCTGGCGCTCTTCCTCTTACCCGTCGTGGTATCGGTCTTCACGGTGGTGTACGGGTACCATGAGGCCGCATCGATTCGCATGGAAAAGGTGCGCATCGAGACGTCGAAGCTCCCCCCGGAAATCGGGAAGGTGTCGATAGTCCAGGTGTCGGATATCCATCTCGGACTTGTCAACAGGGAAGCGATGTTGAAAAGAGTGGTCGCGGCCATCAAGGAGGCCCGTCCCGACATGGTCGTGTCGACGGGCGATCTCGTGGACGGACAGATCAATAATATCAACGGCCTTTCCGACATGCTCAAGGACATTAAGCCCCGGTACGGGAAATACGCGATCATGGGAAACCACGAGTTCTACGCGGGTGTCGGGGTTTCAGAGGATTTCACCAGGAAGGCGGGGTTCAGGATGCTCCGCAACGAGGGCATCACCATCGAGGGAATCGTGAATGTGGCAGGCGTCGACGATGATGCCGGACACAGGTCGTCGGGCCGCAACTCACCGGGGGAGAGGTCCCTGCTCGAGAGACTGCCGCGGCACCTCTTCACCATTTTTCTGAAGCACCGTCCCGTTGTGACCAGTTCCACCGAAGGGCACTTCGATATCCAGTTGTCCGGTCACACCCACGGTGGTCAGGTATATCCCTTCAAGTATGTCACCCGCATATCCTTCCCGAGGATCGCGGGTCTCTACCCGTTGAACAATGGTTCTCTGCTCTATGTGAGCAGGGGCACCGGAACATGGGGTCCCCCGATACGCTTCCTCACTCCGCCGGAGGTGACGGTGATCGAGGTGGTGAGGAAAAAGTAGGGCACAGGATCCCTCCCTCCCTCTTTACTCTTTCCCTTTTTTCCTTTAATCTATCTGTCATGGAAAACACAGACACTACATTAAAATCCAAGGCATTGGAGATCAATCTCGAACGGACGAGGGCTACCGTCGAGATACCCGAGAAGTACCGGGTCCTGATGGAGGTCATGGAGGGGCACTACGGTATTCTGAGGCGTCTCGAAGACATGCTTGTCGAGTTGAACCACCCCTTTGTCAACTGGGAATATGTCCTGACACAGCTCAAGGGGCTTTCCATCGGGGACTTTTACGATTTCAACCGCCACGACGACGGCCTTGCGGGGCTTACCCTTCTTTCCGACATATACACGGATACCCTTTCCCTGGCCCGGGACGAACGTGTCCAGGACAGCGCGGTCAGGTATCTCTTCGAGTTCATAAACACGATCATCGGAAAGAGCGGTGGGAAACTGGAAAGGAATCTGGGTCTTGTCTCCTCCATTTTTTTCCGGCTCCTCGAGTTTGCGCGCAAAGGGGAGCACCCGTTCCTGAGGAAGTCCTCGACATATCTGAAGGCGACCCTGGGACTTCTGCGGGAACAGGAGTGCTCCGTCGACCTCGCTGTTCTCAGGGATCTTCTCTACATAATGTTCCGGGAGACCTACGATTTCTGGGCGACGCAGCCCGACCCGACGGAGTGGTACGTACCGGATGGTGACGACGAGGCGGCCCTCGCGGAGTTCGGGAGGCTTGTCTCTCCCTTAAGCCATGGGTACATGAAAGAACTCCTCCACCGGGTGGACAGACTCCACGATGCGGTGGCCACCGCGACGGATGGCATCGGGGACTATCTCGAGATGCCCGATTATTTCCAGGTGGTGAACGGCTACCTCCTCGTAGCCGACGATCTGGAGCGGTCGGAGGTGTTCTCCGGAAGAAGCTTTCTTGTTAAGCTCGACTTTCTCTTTCACGTCCTGAACGTTCCGGGTCTTATCGATATACACGCGTCGGGCCTCATAGAGATCAACCGTTGCCTGGGAAAGGTCTTTCAGCAGACGCAGGACCAAGACCTGCAGGAGTTCGTGAAGAAGGTCTTCTCCTCCATGAAGCGGACCATCGGTCGCAGCCAGTTCCAGTCGAAGATCATTGACTGCATCACGACCCTTGCGAGGGGCGTCTTCGACCAGAATAACCATCCTCTTGTGGATGCCTTCATTGAGGAACTCATCGAGTTCGGGTTCCAGTATCCCGACATCGCGGGCTCCACATCGGAATGGCAGGTCAAGGCCAACCCGTCGCATATCGAGAATATCAGGTCCTGGCTGAGGATAATCGCTTTCAGGCCGCGATGGACGAAAAGGCTCCTTTCGGCCCTTGTCGTGAATCTCAAACTGCAGGGTGTTTTCGTCAAGGACACGGACCTTTTCCAGAAGGAGATATCGGCGTTTCTGAACTCCGACATCACCCCTTCCTACAACCTGGTCAAACAGCTTCTCAGGCTTTTTCCGATCTTTTTTACCGAGATAGGCGCGGAAGGGGAACTGAGGGAGACCTCAACGAATGTCGACGAGCTGTCGGCCCGCAACGACAAGCTCATATTCTTCCTGAGGAAGCAGTCCCACGTGGAGAGCAACAGCCTCCTCGTCCCCTTCACGGAAGACATCTTCCGGTACTGGGCCACGGGCGACAGGTCCTACATCAAACCCCATCTGCCCGAGGAGGTGTTCGACCAGGTCCTTAGCGAAGGAGAGTTTTTCGACGATCTCCATATTGTCTTCAAGAACCTGCTTGTTCGCGCGAAGGAAGACCCCAGGAACTTCCTTGAATGGGACACGGCGAGGATTCTCAAGGAGGTCAAGGGCATACGCAGGATCAGCGACAGGGAGCGCGAAAGGGCGCGGCTCATGCTCCGGTACTACCAGCTGATATACAAGAAATACAATCATCAGCATATCGACCTTCTCAGGGACCTCGAAATATCCTGCATCGTCGAGATCCCCAGAATCCGCTCGTTGAAGAGGGCGCTGAAGAGGAAGGACCACTATACGGCGCTCAACGTCACGCTGGACATGCTGGCGGGACTGAAGGCAAAGATCCTCTCTCCCGTAAAGACGGATTATTTCGAGAACATATACCACAAGAGGCACATCGCGGCCGGCATACCGTCCATGTACGGGACGTACCGCGAAGAGAAATTCGAGGCCATGGGGCTTACCTTTCGCCTTGAAAGCCTCGCGACGATGCTCTTCGACAAGCTCATTCAGTCCCTCAATCTCAAGTTCATAACGAAGAGCACCCTGATGAGGATCCATGAATATCTCTGGCTCTACGTGAAGGCCCTGGACGTGGACGGCATAGCGACCGAGGGCCTCGTGTCCAAGATGAGATACATCACCGCCGCCCTCCAGATACGGCAGTTCTCCATCGATCAGTACATAGATATATTCCAGTTCATCTCGAAACAGATACAGGATATCATCAGGGACTATTACATCAATGCCCACGCGATGAACCTGCCTGTCATCATCGGCCAGATCATGGCTTTAAGGGGTGATGGCGAGGGGGCAGGGCAATCGGCGCAGGAGGTCATCTACCGCGATTCCGAAAACTTCATCCGGTCCCTCATCGCCTCGGCTTTCGGCCTCCAGGTTTTCGATAATTTCATAAACTCCATCACCAGAGCCCTCGGCCAGGAACTGGAGAAGTTCAAGGACAACAAACAGATCCTCAACCTCGTCATGGCCTACATCCCGGAGCTGACCATCTCTCCCATTTATCAGAAGAAGAAGGATATCGACAACCAGGTCCTCATCGGGAACAAGGGGTATTTCCTGAAGCAGATGGCGTCCCTGGGTTTCCCCGTGCCGCCCGGTTTCATCATCACGACGGAGGTCTTCCGGGGATATGAGGCGGTCATCGGATACAAGTACATCTTCAAGGACCTGAGCGCCCGCATCTACAACGAGATACAGGCGCTGGAACGCGTGACGGGGAAGAAGTTCGGCAATCCGCGTAACCCCCTCCTCCTGTCCGTCCGCAGCGGTGCCACGATCTCGTTGCCCGGCATGATGCACTCTTTTCTAAATGTGGGGCTCAACGAGACAATAGCCGAGGGTCTCAGCAGGTTCAGGGAATACCGCTGGGCCGCCTGGGACTCCTACCGGCGGTTCCTCCAGACATGGGGTATGTTCCAGGGACTGGAGAGGAACATTTTTGATGAGATCATGAACAGCTACAAGCTGAAGTATAGTGTTTCCAAGAAGATACAGTTCGGGCCAGACCAGATGAGGCAACTTGCCCTCTCCTACAAGAAGGCGATGGAGGACAGGGGCATCGTCATCAGCAACGACCCCCACAAGCAGCTCCAGGAGGCGATCATGCTCGTCTTCGACTCCTGGTACTCGCAGCAGGCACGCATCTACCGTCACCAGATGCACGTGTCCGACGAATGGGGTACAGCCGTCATCGTCCAGGCGATGGTCTTCGGGAACCTCAACGAGCATTCCGGGTCGGGTGTCATCTTCACCCGCGACCCCCGGGGGTCGTCACAGAACGTTGTTCTCTATGGTGATTTCATATTCGGCGTCCAGGGTGACGATATCGTTTCCGGCCTCGTTGAGACCTATCCCATATCAGAGAAACAGAGGGTTTCGGAGAAGAGGCAGTCATTGATATCTCTCGAGAAACGCTTTCCCGAGATATACGGAGAACTGGTGCGCATCGCCGAGTTCCTTGTCTATGAAAAGCGCTTCAATCACCAGGAGATCGAGTTCACCTTCGAAACGGCAAGTCCACGGGGCCTTTTCATCCTCCAAACGCGGGACATGGTCCAGCGGGGGGCGGACAAGGTCGTTTCATTCAAGGACAGCCCGGAACTCGAGAGGTCGCAACTCGGGATAGGGATCGGGGTGAGCGGGGGGGCACTCGCCGGCCGCGTCGTTTATTCCGAGGAAGAGATAGAACGCTACCGGCGTGAAAATGAAAAGGAGTCCCTTATCCTTATCAGACCCGACACCGTGCCCGATGACGTGGGTATCATCCTCAAGGTGGAAGGCATCCTCACGGCCCGGGGAGGAGGCACCTCCCACGCCGCCGTCACCATCCCCCAGCTCAACAAGGTGGGTGTTGTGGGTTTCTCGAAGCTTCATGTGTACGAGACAGAGGCATACAGCACCTGTGACGGCAACACCATCAGGGGCGGGGACTATATCAGCATAGACGGATGGACCGGCGCCGTGTACCTCGGCAAACACGAGATAGAAAAGGAAGAGTCGTACAAGATAACACTCTAGAGACGGTTGCAGCCGCTTGAACAGCTTGAACCGCTTGAGCGTTGAGAAGCAAGACCCTTTGGCCGGGGTGTTGGGGCGTTGGATTTTAGCCTGAGAAGAGGATTGCAGGGGCTTAAATAGTTGAACCGCTTAAACGTTTGGGAAAAGACATCTCTTTCTAACGCTCAAGCGGTTCAAGCTGTTTAAACGTTCAAGCCGGTCTTATGCCATACTCTTGTGCACGTATACGGAGAGGTCGCCCATTCTGTTGGTGTAGCTGCCGTATTCGTTATCGTACCATCCGAAGATCTTCGCGTGGACGACGGGTACCCGAATGTTGCCCTTGGGCGCTGCCTTGAGAAGCTCTTCCGGCACGTTGGGGATCCCGGCGACGTCGACGTCGATGAAGGCTGTCCTTGTGTGGTTGAACTGGCCCTCGATGACGATGGCGGCGTCCGTGCCGATGAGATCCGTGGAAACGTTCTGTTCCATGGTGAAGATGACGAGGTGTTCCGGGTCGTTGTCCGCCGCCTTCTGGTAGATCTCGTTGAGCAGCTTGGTGGTCACGGGCTCTTTCTTGCCG
>MVQQ01000107.1 GCA_002067555.1 Syntrophorhabdus sp. PtaB.Bin184 | reverse complement strand
TCCCGAGCGCCGCGGAGCCCCCGTTCAGGCTTTTTTGCGTGTATCCGACAAACCCATCAGGCTGAGGTCAAAGGTTTACAAACCTGACAGCGTTCTCATCCTGGACCCCACCCTCATCGCCTCGGCAAACCCGACAGCGGGTCTCAAGAAGGGCGGTTACATCGTCATCAATTCCAACAAATCCCCGGAAGAGTTGAAACAGATGTTTCCCGGGCAGAACATCATTGCCGTCGATGCGTCGAAGATCGCCAGGGAAGAGCTGGGTGTTCCCATAACGAACACCACGATGCTCGGGGCCCTCGTCCGGGCAACGCGCGTAGTCGAGCTCAGCACTCTGGAAGAGCCGGTTCGCAACCGTTTCGGTGTCAACGGCCAGAAGAACATCAACGCCTACACCAGGGCATACAACGAAGCAACGCTGATAGAAGCAGAGTGAGAGAAACCGGCAATAACCAATGACCAACTACCAATGACCAGTCAAGACATACCCGGCGGCAGAGGCCTTTCCCCTGGTTATTGGAATTTGGTCATTGGTTATTCGATAATTCGGGTCTTTCGATGAAGACCATTTCCGGTAATATCGTCGATCTCCATAACGAGACCGTTTTCCCCGGAACAATCCATATCGACAACGGCATCATAACCGGCATCGACAGGGAGCGTTACTGGTATGATACCTATGTCCTTCCCGGTTTTGTGGATTCCCACGTTCATGTCGAGAGTTCCATGCTCACGCCGGCCGGTTTCGCCCGCCTTGCCGTTGTTCACGGAACGGTGGCGACCGTGTCCGACCCCCATGAGATAGCCAATGTTCTGGGACCGCAGGGCGTGCACTTCATGATGGAGGACGCGAGGGGTATTCCATTCACCTTTGCCTTCGGTGCGCCTTCCTGTGTACCTGCAAGCCCCTTCGAAACGTCCGGTGCCGCGATGAGCCTCGCCGCAACGGAGGCCCTTCTTGACAAAGACGGCGTGGGGTATCTCAGCGAGATGATGAACGTCCCCGGTGTCATTGGCGGGGACCCCGAGGTCCTGGCGAAGATCGATGCGGCAAGACGGAGGGGAAAACCGGTGGACGGTCACGCACCGGGACTTCGCGGAGAGGGGTTGCGCAGGTACATAGCGGCGGGCATATCCACGGACCACGAATCCTTTGAGCTTGAAGAGGCGCGCGAGAAGATCTCCCTGGGTATGAAGGTGCTTATCCGTGAAGGTTCGGCGGCAAGGAACCTCGATACTCTCTACCCCCTCATCGCCGAATCTCCCGACCTCTGTATGCTCTGTACCGATGACCAGCACCCGGATTCCCTCGTGCAAGGACATATCAACAGGCTCGCCGCCCGGGCCATCGCAAAAGGCGTGGACGTTATGAAGGTCTTGAGGTGTGCCTGCGTCAACCCTGTCGTTCACTACGGCCTTGATGTGGGTCTGCTGAGGCCATCGGACTCTGCCGACATGATCGTTGTCGACGGCCTTGAGACCCTTGAGGTCTTGAAGACCATAGTGCGTGGTGAGACCGTTGCCGAAGGCGGCCAAAGCCGCATTCCGCACCGCACCGCATTCCCGGTCAACGTTTTTCGGGCGACCGCCAGGAAGCCCGAGGATTTCCGGGTCCTCAAAAGGTCCGACGCCATCCGTGTCATCGGGGTCATAGAAGATCAGGTCGTGACCTGTGCTCACGTTGAGGTTCCCGCCCTTGCCGGGGACGCCGTAGTCTGCGATATCGACAGGGACATCCTGAAGATAGCCGTTGTGAACCGCTATGCCGATCAGCCGCCTGCAGTCGGCTTCGTGCGAGGGTTCAACCTGAAGAAGGGTGCCATGGCCTCATCCATTGCCCATGATTCCCACAACATCGTCGCTGTTGGTGAGAGCGATAAGATGCTCTGCGAAGCTGTCAATCTCGTCATCGAGAAGAAAGGCGGCATCTCACTCGTCTCGGAGGACATGAAGATGGTGTTGCCCCTTCCGGTGGCCGGGCTTATGTCGAACGAGGATGGCTACAGGGTCGCCGAAAAGTACAGCCGTCTCACCTCATTTGCCCGGGATCTTGGCACGACGCTCAGGTCGCCCTTCATGACCCTTTCCTTCATGGCCCTCGTGGTGATCCCGAAACTCAAACTGAGCGACAGGGGACTCTTCGACGGAGAGAGATTTGCTTTTACAGACCTGTTCCTGTGAGAGGGAGTATTCTGTCGTTTTGGTAGACCGAATATGACCCATAAAAAGCTGAATTCCGCTTTTTATGCTACTATCTTTACGAATTTTTTTACCAGATTAGGGTCGAACTGAGTTCCGGCGCATCTGCGCAGTTCCTTGAGGGCCTCCTCTCTGGATATCGCCTTGCGGTGGGGCCGCCCGCCGGTCATTGATACATAGGCATCGGCTATTGCCATGATCCTGCTTTCGAGGGGTATCTCGTCACCGGCGAGGCCCAGAGGATAACCGCTGCCATCCCACCACTCATGATGTTTGAGAATATAGTCCGCTATGGGTGTCAGGCTCGCGGCGGACTGGGCGATACGGTGCCCGATGTCGCAGTGCTTGCGTACCTCCAGGAGTTCCTCCTCGGTAAGGCTGCCCGATTTCAGGAGTATGCGGTCGTGGATGCTGATGTTCCCGATATCGTGGAATTGCGCAAGGAGCGCCAGGTCCTTCAAGCGCTTCTCAGGCAGGCCGGCGGCGCTTCCCAGGACGGTCACGAGCTGTCTCCAACGTTTCAGCGATTGTCTCGTCGTGATGCCCCTGGCCTCGATAGTGCTCAGGAGGTTCTTCACAATGACATTGCGCGCGTGCTGGCTGCCGAAGAGCTTTTCCTTGTACATGGCGTTGTCGGCTTCCCTGTACAACTCCGCCATGCTCTGGCCGGGACCGGTGCGGATGGCGAACCCCGTGGAAATGCCCAACGGGAGGTGAGGGTTTTTCTTGTTGTACGCGACGATGCTGGTCCTGATCCTCGTGCATATCTCCTCCACCTTTGACCTGGGACTGTTGGGTAAAAGGATGGCAAACTCGTCTCCTCCGACGCGCGCGACGACGTCGCTTTCACGGAACGACTTTTTGATGACCTGTGACGCGACAACGAGGAGTTCGTCTCCCCTGTCGTGTCCCAGGGTGTCGTTGACGAGCTTCAAGCCGTCGATATCGCACATGATGAGCCCGACGATGTCGAAGCGGTTGTTGTCGAGGCGATGCATCTCCTCTTCGAAATAAGCCCGGTTATAGAGGTTTGTCAGGGGATCGTGGAGGCTCAGGTATTTCAGTTTCTCCTCCGTTCTCTTGAGATCGGTGATCTCCTTCGATACGACGGCAACGAACCTTACCTGACCGGTGCGCCCTTCCATTATGGGACTCAGCGTGCGCAACATCCAGCGCTCCCGGCCTTTGCCGCTCCTGTGTTCGTAACGATGGGATAACCCCGTTTCAAAGACCTTGTCCACGTACCCTGCGAATTCCATGGTATCCTCAGCGTCATGGAAATCGCTGTAGCACTTGCCGATGATGTTCGCCTCGGTCACGCACAATCGCGCGAGCACCTGTCTGTTGACGAACAGATACGTGCCTTCCCGGTCGATCATGTAAATGGAGTCATCCGTGGACTCGATGAGGGAACGGTACTTTTCCTCGCTCGAGATGACCTTCTTGCCGACGCGCATGAGATCGCTGATGTCCACGAAGTGTATGGCTGTCTGTTTCGTACCGGCTATGGGCTGGCGGATGATCTCGACGTCCCTCGCCGAACCGTCCCTGACGGCCAGCTTGAACTCGTAGGTATGAGCGGGAACGGAGGCGTCATGGCGCAGGAAATCACGGTATTGCGTTATCCTTGCGAGATCGCCGTTGACGACGAGCTCGGACCATTTCTTTCTTCCCACCAGTTCGGACCGGCGATACCCTGACAGTTCGAGGAACCGCTTGTTGAGGCGGAGAATCGTCCCGTCGCTTTCGACAATGATGGTGGCGATCTCCGAGGATTCGAAAAGAACCTGGTACAGATCGTCGTTTTCCCTTGTTTTCTGAGCCATGCCGTCTTTGTTGCCACTCATTATATCACCGGCAAACGGGCATTTCCAACACTATTCAATCCGGGAATATCTTGCCGGGGTTCAGGATGCCCCCGGGGTCAAAAGCCGCCTTGATGCGCTTCATGAGCGGCAATGCCTCCCCTCCTATCTGCATGGGGAGATAATCCATGACGGTCAGGCCGACACCGTGCTCACCCGTGAGGGATCCCCCCATGGCGACCGTTTCCCTGTATATCAGTTCCAGGAGGCGGTACGCCTCTTCAAGCTCGGAAAAGTTCCTGCGGCGGTGGAGGATGGTGACGTGAAGGTTGCCGTCACCGGCATGGCCATAGGTGGCTATCCTGATGGCATCGCTGTGTTCGAGCCCGCCCGTGAACCTGACGAGAAAAGGGAGATTGTACCGGGGGACGACGACATCCGCCTCGAGATGGTCCTTCCCCAGTGCCTTGAGCGACGGCAGCACCTCCCTGCGATAGGTCCAGAGGCGCTCCGCCTCCGCCTCGTCCACGGCGAGGCGGGCTTCCGTCACGCCCGGGGACTGCCGGCACAGGTTTGTTATGTCAAGCGCATCGACTTCGACCTCCTCCTTGCCGTGGCCGTCCGTCTCGATGAGCACCAGCGCCGCGGCGTCCCTCGGCAGGGCGGCGCCGAGATGGTCGGCCACGGTGTTGATGGCGATGTTGTCCATGAGTTCTATGGCGCAGGGAACGATCCCTGAGCGAAAGACGGCGACAATGAGGTCGGCGGCCTCCGGCAGGTTGTTGAGGTATGCCACGACGGTGCGGCGCACCCGGGGTCTAATGAGGAGCCGAAGCGTTATCTTCGTGATGATCGCGAGCGTCCCCTCAGACCCGACAAGGAGCGAGATGAGGTCGTACCCGGCGACGTTCTTCAGTGTCTTTCCGCCGAGCGTTATGACATCGCCCGAAGGCAGGACGGCCTCGAGACCCCTCACATAGTCCCTGGTGACGCCATACTTGACCGCCCGGGTGTACCCGGCGTTCTCGGCCACGTTGCCGCCAAGTGTGCTGTCGACTGTGCTCGACGGGTCGGGTGGAAAGAACAGGCCCCTCCTGCCGAGTTCGATCTGGAGGTTGTTGGATATGACACCGGGTTCCACGATAGCGAACATGTTTGCCTCGTCGATCTCTAGGATGCGGTTGAGGCGCGAAAAGGAGAGCACAACTCCGCCACGGACGGGCAGAGCGCCGCCGGAGAGGCCCGTTCTTCCACCCTGGGGTGTCACGGGTACCCCGTGGAGACAGGCACACTTCATGATGCGCGAGACGTCCCCGGTGCTCTCGGGGAGGAGGGCGACCTGCGGCATATACTGCCGTTCCGTCGCGTCGTAGGAAAAATGGGAAAGATGCTCCCGGTCGAGAACGATCTGGTTCTCTTCAAGAAATCCCCTTACCTCGACCAGGAACCGTTCGAAGGACATGATGGTCAATTATATCCGGGCATCCCCGACGGAGCAAGAAAATTGCGGTTCAGCCGGTCCTGTCGAGATAGCGCTCGCAAAAGAGAATCCGGACAAAGATCGCAGGGGGGACAGGGTGCGTCGACAGCCCGTTGAGCACTTGTCAAGACACTTTAGTACCAATCATGTTTCGCGGCAGGTGCCGCAGCATGTACACTGACATGAGTTGATGCTGTTGTACCCAGTTATTTCGTGGCAAATCGGATTGATCCGACAAACCAGCCAGAAAAAGGGGAATATAATGTCGAATGATCCTAGACCGGAGATCCGCACGGTAATCGTGGACGATGAACGTCTGGCCCGCCAGAATCTCAGAGATCTTCTGAGCGGACACCCCTATGTCCACGTAATAGGGGAGGCGGCGGATGCGGCCGCTGCCCGCGAGACCATCGCGAGAGAGAGGCCCGACCTTGTCTTTCTTGATGTGCGAATGCCTGGCGGGTCAGGCTTTGACCTCCTCGACAGGCTGGAAGAGCGGCCGTCCGTCATATTCGTGACCGCCTACGATGAATTCGCCGTCGGCGCCTTCACGAGCGATGTCTTCGATTATCTTCTCAAGCCTGTGGACCCGGAACGTCTCAACCTTTCACTTGAGAGGTTCCTGTCGAGCGGCCGTGACCGGGGACAGCCATCCGCGATCACGCAGGGCGACCGGGTTTGCCTGAACACCGGGAAGAAGGTTGTCTTCATTGAACTCATGAAGATCGCCGCCATCATGTCGGAGAAGAACTATATCCGGATCTTCAGCGTCAACGGTGAATGCTTCGTGATGCGCTCCCCTCTCAAGGAATGGAAAAGGCGTTTTCCCTCAGACATCTTCATGGCGCTGGACCGTTCTCTGCTTGTCAACAGGCATCACATCCGCCTTCTCAGGAAGAAGAACCGGAACGGGGATATCTACATGGAGGGCATCGAAAAACCCTTTCACCTTGGCCGGATAGCGCTCCAGCGGTTCAAAACGCTCATGGGCGTGACGGAAAGGCAGGAATGCAAATCCCTCTCCTGACCGTTCGGTGTATTGTGTATTGTCCTGCGGGGCATGACGATGGCCGCTGCGGCGGTTCCGGGCGACAAAGCCTGCGTCACAGGTCACACGTTGCAGGTCACAGGCCAGAACAACAGAACTATACTCAATCTGGAACCTGGAACACGATACTCTAGACGTAGACTATATCGAGGGGTGTCTTCGTCAGCCTTTCCAGGCCGTTCTTTCTGACGACGAAGTCCACCTCTATGCCTATGGCGCCTTCTCCGGGGAAGATGAACTTTGGCTCAAAGGCGAAGACCATGCCCTCCCTGAGGGGCATCCTGTGTCGCGGCGTGATGACGGGCAGTTCGTTGATCTCGAGGCCGAGGCCGTGGCCGATGAAGCTTACCTGGCCTTCCCCGTGGCCCATGAAATGTTCTTCCAGCCCCGCGGTCTTGACCCGGTCCATGGCCTTTCCGAAGACCTCCGTCGCGTCGGTCCCTTCCCTTGCAGTGTCCATTGTCTCGTTGATGATGTCCCGGGCCACCTCGAAGGGTTTTTGAAAGAGGTCTTTCAAGGGCCCCACCGCGTACGCCCGAGTTTCATCGGTGATGTACCCGTTGTACCCGCCGCCGTAATCGACGATTACCGGGATGCCCTTTTTCACGGTGTTGACGGAGGCCCCCTGAGCGATGGCGTGCGTCACGCCTATCCCGGATATGGGCACATCGGCCCCGGAGGTGATCGTCGTGGAGTAGCCGTGGGTGACGTAGAGGTTCATCATCTCCTGGTTGAGGCCCCGCATCCTCAGGAATCCCTGGTGGCCCCGTTTCCTCCCTTCAGCAACAAGTTCGGCTTCGATATCGATCTCCCGCATCCCTTCCCTTATAATGTCCTTCGCCTTTTCGAAGACGTGTTCCACGATCTCGCCGGACTTCCGGAACTGGGCGACCTCGAATTCGCTCTTTACGAGTCTCACGTCCCTGATGATCGGGGACAGGTCTTCCATCCGGTCCTTCCCCAGGAGCGATTTCCATCGTTCGCAGATCGCGACGGGCACGACGTCGAACTCCATGGCGCACCGCCCGTGGAGCATTTTCTTCTCCGCAAGAAGGTCCTTGACCTCTTTGTCCCGCTTGATGGGGACGATATCGAGGGGTGTCTCCATCCCGGCGCGATAAACGCTCTTTTCCACGAAGAATTCCGCACCCTGTTCCGCCGACACCACGAGGACACCCCGCTGGAGCGTTCCCGTGAAGTAGAAGATGTCCACGTTCTGCAGGATGACGGCGAGTTCGATGCCTTTCTCCACCATCCCCTTGCGGAGCTTGTCGATGCGTGCCGTTATCTCTTCCTTCGGTGTGAGATCAGGAATGTTTAGCGTCTTCAACATAGTTCATCACCCTCCGTGCCGCCTCTTTTGCAGGCACCTTTTCAAATTCCTTGCTGTTCCGTTGCTTTATCTCCACCATTCCTTCCTTGAGGCCCCGTTCTCCTATCGTTATGCGAAGGGGTATCCCGATGAGGTCGCAATCCTTGAACTTGACGCCCGGCCGCTCGTCGCGGTCGTCAAGGATGGCATCGACGCCGTTCCCCAAGAGCTCTTCATATATCTGACGGGCGATTTTCATGCTCTCCTCGTGGGTGGTGTTCACGGGCAGCACATCCACCTCGAAGGGGGCGATCGGCAGGGGCAGTATCATGCCGTTCTCGTCGTTGCCCTGTTCGATGGCGGCGGCCACGGTCCTGCCGACGCCGATGCCGTAGCAGCCCATGACCATGAACTGCTCCTTGCCCTCGCTGTCGAGGAAGGTGGCGTTCATCGCCTTGCTGTACTTGAGACCGAGCTTGAAGATGTGCCCCACCTCGATGCCCCGCGTCGCGACGAGCTTCCCGGTCTCGCACCGGGGACAGCGGTCGCCGGCCACGGCCACCTTTATGTCATAGAAGCCCTTGACCGCAAAATCACCCACGTTGACGTCCACCACGTGGACATCGCGCTCATTGCCGCCTATCACGAAGTCCTCCATAAACATGAGGTCCCTGTCGGCGTAAAGGGGAATGGAAAGACCGATGGGGCCCGAGAAGCCTAAAGGCCCGCCCGTTGCCTCCTCGATGGTCCTCTCATCGGCAAGCTCCATCTCCTCCAGCTTGAGAAGGTTCTTCAGCTTCGTGTCGTTTATCTCCCTGTCGCCCCGGACGAGAACGCCGATCGGCCCCCTGTCCGTGTTGTAGATGATGGTCTTGAGGAGCTTGTCCGGTGTTATCCCGAGGAAAGAGGAAACCTCGTCTATCCTCCTCTGGTTCGGCGTCTCCACACGCCTGTGAAGGCCCTTTTTCGGGGAGACGGGTCTCTCCGTGAACCCCACCTCGGCCCTTTCAAGGTTGGCCGCGTAACCGCAGGCGTCGCAGGAGATGATGACGTCCTCACCCGTGTCGGCGAGCACCATGAACTCGTGGGAGAAGCTCCCGCCAATCTGGCCGGTGTCGGCCTCGACGACACGGAACCTGAACCCGCACCGCGTAAAGATGTTGACGTATGCCTCGTACATCTCTTTGTAGCTTTTTTCCGCCGAGGGCTCGTCGACATCGAAGCTGTAGGCATCCTTCATGGAGAACTCGCGGGAGCGCATGATCCCGAAGCGGGGCCTGATCTCATCGCGGAACTTGTTTTGGATCTGG
>MVQQ01000106.1 GCA_002067555.1 Syntrophorhabdus sp. PtaB.Bin184 | reverse complement strand
AAGGCCCACCTTTATATAGAGAAGGCGGACAGGTTCCTTGACGGCGTCAGGGACGGCGACATCGTCTGGATGAGCCACAGCGACAAGGTGCTCACCCTCCCCCGCGGGTTTGTCGCCCTCGCCCGGTCGGACAACTCCTCCTACGCCGCGATCCGCAACACAAAGGGCACCGTCTACGGCGTCCAGTTCCACCCCGAGGTCCACCACACCCCGAAGGGCAAGCGCATCCTCAAGAATTTCCTGTTCAAGATATGCCGGCTTAAAGGTCTCTTCTCGCCGCAATCCTTTGTCGAGCTTGCGACGGAAAAGATACGCCGGGAGGCGGGGGATGAGAAGGTCATCTGCGCCCTGAGCGGAGGCGTCGATTCCTCGGTGGTCGCAGCCCTGATCCACCGTGCCATCGGCGACAACCTGCGCTGCGTCTTCGTCAATAACGGCGTCCTCAGAAAGAACGAGGCGGAAGAGGTCATCGCGGCCTACAGGGATATCCTCCACCTCAATCTCAAGTACGTCGATGCCGGGGAAGCGTTCCTCAAGGCCTTAAAAGGTGTGAAGGACCCGGAACGGAAGCGGAAGATCATCGGGAGGCTTTTCATAAGGATATTCGAGGAAGAGGCACGCGCCAACGGCTCCGTCCGGTACCTGGCCCAGGGAACCCTCTATCCCGACGTCATCGAAAGTGTCTCTTTCAAGGGACCCTCGGCCACGATCAAGAGCCACCACAACGTGGGCGGCCTGCCGAAAAGGATGAAGATGATCCTCATCGAACCCCTGAGGGAGCTATTCAAGGACGAGGTCAGGGTGGTAGGGCGCGAACTCGGTGTTCCCGAGTATATCGTCGACAGACAGCCCTTCCCCGGCCCCGGTCTAGCCGTGAGGATAGTCGGCGAAGTGACGGAAGAAAGGGTCCGGACACTCCAGGAAGCAGACAGCATAATCCGCCAGGAGATCGAGCACAACCCTTCTTTCAAGCACATATGGCAGTCCTTCGGCATACTGATACCCGTTAAAACCGTCGGCGTCATGGGCGACGAAAGGACCTACGCCAATGTCATCGCCGTGCGTGTCGTGGAAAGCGAGGATGCCATGACGGCGGACTGGGCACGCCTTCCCTACGCAACCCTCGATACGGTGGCGCGAAGAATAATCAACGAGGTCGCGGGCGTGAACAGGGTGGTCTACGACATCTCCTCGAAACCGCCGAGCACGATCGAATGGGAGTAAAGGGACATGCCCGATTTCGCCCACCTCCATCTCCATACCCAATACAGTCTGCTTGACGGCGCCATCCGGTTCGACCGCCTCTTTAAAGCAGCCAGGGATTTTGGCATGCCGGCATGCGCGATAACGGACCACGGCAACATGTTCGGGGCGGCGGAATTCTACCTTGAAGCCAACGAGCACGGGCTCAAACCCATCATAGGCTGCGAGGCGTATATCGCCCCGGGGTCCCGGTTCGATCAGAAAAGGGTGAGGGGCGAGGACGTTGCCTACCACATAGTCCTCCTCGCGATGAACAACACCGGCTATCAGAACCTCCTCAAGCTCGTCAGTCTTGCGCACCTCGAGGGTTTCTACTACCACCCCCGCATCGACAGGGAGATACTAAGCCGGTACCACGAGGGACTCATCTGCCTGACCGCCTGCATCAAGGGAGAGATACCGAATGCCATCCTCCGGGGCACCGACGAGATGGTCCGCAACCATGTGGACTACTACCTCTCCCTCTTCGGCAACCGGCTCTTCTTCGAGCTCCAGGACAACGGCCTGGAGGAACAAAGGATAGTCAACGAGCGCCTCATCGAGCTGTCCTCCCGCTACGGGGTGCCCATCGTCGCAACGAACGACTGCCATTACCTGCGCCGCGAGGAGGCGAAGGCGCACGAGCTTCTCCTGTGCATCCAGACAGGAAAGACGATCAACGACAAGGACCGCCTGAGCTTCTCGACGGACCAGTTTTACTTTAAGTCCCCTGAAGAGATGGCGCTTGCCTTTTCCCGATATCCCGAGGCAATTTCCAACACAATGCGCATCGCCGAGATGTGCAATGTCACCATCGACACGAACACCTATCATTTCCCGGAATTTCATCCCCCTGCCGGCATGGACCTCGACGAGTACTTCGAAAAACTGGCGCGGCAGGGTTTCGAAAAGCGAATGCCCGAGATACGGGCCGCCTACGATTCCTTCGGCGAAGAACTTCTCGACCAGTACCGCAAGAGGTTCGACTACGAGGCGGGCGTTATAAAGAAGACGGGATTCTCGGGGTACTTCCTCATCGTCGCCGATTTCATCAACTATGCGAAGACCCACGGCGTACCCGTGGGGCCGGGCCGCGGCTCCGCGGCGGGCAGCCTCATCGCCTTCTGCCTCGGCATCACGGACATCGACCCCATCAAGTACGACCTCATCTTCGAGCGCTTTCTCAACCCAGAGCGCATCAGCATGCCTGACATCGACGTCGACTTCTGCCGCAAGGGACGCGACAGGGTCATCGAATACGTCACCAACAAATATGGCAAGGACAACGTCGCCCAGATCACCACCTTCGGGACCATGAAGTCCAAGGCGGCGGTGCGTGACGTCGGACGGGCTCTCGGCATGCCTTACGCGGAGGTCGATAAGATCGCCAAGCTCATCACCACCGCGGACCGGGGCATTGAACGGGCCATAAACGAGGAGCCCGAGGTGCGGGACCTGTACCAGAGGGACGACCGCGTCAGGGAACTTCTCGACAACGCCTGCGTCGTCGAAGGGCTGGCGCGCCACGCGTCGACCCACGCCGCGGGCATCGTGATCGCCAACAAACATCTCTCCGAATACCTTCCGTTATACAGAGGAAAACACGATGAAACGGTGACGCAGTACGACATGAAGATGATCGAAAAGATCGGGCTCATCAAGATCGACTTCCTCGGCCTCGAGACCCTCACGCTCATGGACACCATCGTGAAGCTTCTCATGGCCGAAGGTATCGAGATCGATCTTGCCTGCCTGCCTCTCGACGACAGCAAGACTTACGAACTCCTCTCGTCGGGCAACACCTCCGGCGTGTTCCAGCTTGAAAGCCGCGGCATGCGCGACCTTCTCACGAAGCTCCGGCCCTCCCAGTTCGACGACATCATGCCGCTCATTGCCCTGTACAGGCCCGGCCCCCTGAAAAGCGGCATGGTCGACGAGTTCATCAAGCGCCGCAACAACCCGTCGCTCGTGACCTACGAGACGCCGAAGCTCAAGGAGATCCTCCACGACACGTACGGCGTCATCATCTACCAGGAACAGATCATGAAGATCGCCTCCGTGCTCGCCGGCTTCTCCATGAAGGATGCCGACGCGCTGCGCAAGGCCATGAGCAAGAAGATCCCCGAACAGCTCGAGAAATACAAGCAGCAGTTCGTCGACGGCGCCGTGGCGAACGACGTCCCGAAGGACGTCGCGGAGAAGATCTACGACGTCATCCAGCGTTTCGGGGAATACGGGTTCAACAAGTCCCACAGCACGGCCTACGGGTACATCGCCTACCAGACGGCGTACCTCAAGGCCCATTACCCCATCCATTATTTCGCGGCCATGCTCACCACCGAGGTGGGCGACACGGACAAGCTCGTCAAGTACGTCGGGGAATGCCGGGAGTCGGGCATCGAGATCCTTCCGCCCGATATCAACATGAGCCAGAGCGATTTCACCATCGTCGATTCGAAGATCCGCTATGGGCTCTCCGGCGTCAGGAACGTGGGCGAGGCGGCGATCGAGAGCATCATCCAGGCCCGTGAGGAAGCGGGAGGCTTCAAGTCATTCGTCCACTTCTGCGGCGTCATCGACTCCCGCAAGGTCAACAAGAAGGTCATCGAAAGCCTTGCCATGGCGGGTTGCTTCGACAGCCTGGGCCTCAAGAGGTCACAGGTCCTCTACCTTGCCCAGGAAATGCTCGACAAGCTGACGAAGCGGGACACGAAGACCAATCGCAAACAGGGCAGCATATTCGGGGAGACGGAGGTCACCGAGACGACGGTCTCCTTCGACATCCCCGCCATGGACGAACTCTCCCACGAGGAGATACTCCTTGGCGAGAAGGAATCCCTGGGTTTCTACTTCAGCAAGCATCCCCTGAAACCCTACGAGAAACTCATCGCCGAGCTCACCCCCTACGACAGCCAGGGCCTCAAGGAGGCGGAAACCGAGCAGGACGTGAGCATGGCGGGCATCGTGAGCATCCTGAAAGAGATAACGACAAGGCGGGGCGAGAGGATGGCGTATGTCACCCTGGAGGATACGAAGGGCACCGTGGAGATCATCTGCTTCCCCGATCTCTACGGCAAGAACCACTCTGTCATCCAGAGCGGCAAGCCCCTCATGGTGACGGGCACTCTCGAGAAGTCCGAGGACGGCAGCGCCCGGATAAAGGCGAAGGCCGTGGCGCTCCTCGAAACACTGACGGGTGAGCTCCTGAAAACCGTCAGGATACGGATACACTGCGAGGTCATCAGGAAGGAAGAGCTGCGGGTGTTGAAGGACATTCTTTTCAGCCTTCGGGGCAGGTCGGGCGTTCTCCTCGAGTTCCAGCTCAACGGGGAAAAACGGTCCCTCCCCCTCAGGAACGTCAGGATCGACCCCGGACGCAAAGACGTCATCCTCAAACATTTCAAGAAAGGCATGGACGTAGAGGTCATAGATGAGATACTACCTTGATTTCGAAAAGAAGCTTGAGCCGCTGGAAAGACGCGTCTTTGAGATAGAACGTTTCTACGACGAGAACGATCCACACTACGCGAAAGAGCTTGCGGTCCTCAGGAAAAAGATCGCCAAGGTGGAAAAGGAGACGTACTCGGAACTGTCGAACTGGCAGCGCTCCCAGCTCTCGCGGCACCTCAACCGCCCGCACACCCTCGATTATGTCCGCGGTCTTTTCACCGACTTCGTGGAGCTGCACGGGGACAGGAAGTTCAAGGACGACCCGGCGCTCGTTGCCGGTTTCGCCCGCTTCGAAGGAATCAACGTGGCGGTCCTCGGCCATCAGAAAGGCAAGGACGTCCGCGAGATGGCCCACAGGAACTTCGGCATGGCCCATCCCGACGGC
>MVQQ01000105.1 GCA_002067555.1 Syntrophorhabdus sp. PtaB.Bin184 | reverse complement strand
GTCGGATAGACAATACTCATCCCTGATTTCATCTAACATCTTTGCTATCTCTTCTCTCATCTTATCCCTGTCCATCCTTTCCTCCTTATAAGGCCCCAGGGCCGCGATCCGGTGCGCTCCGGTCCCCTCGGGGCCGTTGGGGGGGGTTCGGGAAGCAACAAACAAGTAGTGTCTCTGCGCATACTCGCGGCCGCGGGGAAAAGGTTATCCTATTACCGGGACATCGATGCCCGTTTCTCTCAGCCATTCCTTGATCGATGCAATGGCGGTCTGTTCCCACAGGTTCCCGCCGACATCGAAGAGGGCGCACGTTACGAAGTTCCCCTCCTTCTGCATCCTGAACACATACAGGGACTCCGGCTGCTCCACTTCCCGAAAAGTGCGGTACGGCCTTAACGTCACGGGGTTCGGAAGCTTCACATTGCCGACTATTGTTATCCCCGTCTTGGCCGTCACTTCCTGGGCCACGCCGTTGTCGAGGGTTTTCACCTGCGTGTCGCTCGACAGATTCCCCACGATCTTTAGCAGGTCCGCCGTCGTGTCATCGGCGACGAACATGGTCTGGAGAAGGATGATAAAGGATTCCGTGGCGAGCCACTGGCCGAAGGGAAAGGCCTTGCCTTCGCAATGCACCTCGACATAGACGTCTGCTGTCTTCTTCGGTTCTTGGACAGGTCCCCGGAATGTTACCTGTGTGGGGCTTGCTATGTGCAGAAACACTCCCTCCGGGACCGGCTGAGGGTGTACCGTTTTCAGATAGTCCTCAAGGGCCGTGAGCGACAGAAGCTTGAGTGTGGGCCATTTGGGCTCGTTAAGGAAAGACCCGCTCTTATCCCACACCTGGCGGCCGAAATCGTCCTTGATGATATGGCCGGTTGCCATGTCTATGATCTTGTCGATCGCTTCTTTAATCATTCTGTTGTCCCTCCCTTATTGAGTATGTACGGCTTTTTGTCGCCCGCGCCCGGCTTCGGGTCCGGGAAGAGCCTGTCAACTTCCCGTGCGGCCGGCTTCCCCTCGATTCTGCCGAACATCACCGCATTGCTGAAAGGCTTGATAGGGGCGAGCGTGGGCGTGACCGTGACGACCATCTTGCCCTGTCCACGGTCTTCGTTCGGCAATAGCTTTACTACCAGCGTGATTGACCGGGGCGCCTTCCAGTCGGTGTTCGGGTCCTCTATGTTGGCGAGGACCTGTTGCAGTACGTGGTCGAACTGCTCCTGCACTGCTCCGTTGCCAAGGTTTTCAAGCGTGAATTCCATAAAGCCTCCTTATCAGTTTATAAGCGTCCTCACCAGCGCCTCAGCGACGCGGACGGGGACGGCATTGCCGATCTGCTTTACCTGTTCCGTGCCTGTACCCGTAAATGTGTAATTATCGAAGCTCATTGCGCGGGCAAGCTCGTCGGGTTGCAGGATTCTCAGGGTAATGTCCCCGTTCACCTGGATGAGGGCGAACCGGTCCTTTGTCGTCACCGTGGGAAGCGGTTCATCCACGCTGGCAACACCGTTGCCGGACCCGTAATACTTGATGAGGAAGGACTCGATCAAGCAGAACCGCGCCTTTGTGGTGATCGTCCCGAGGGGTTCATCCACGTTGTACACCCCGTTTCCCGATGTCTGGTGGTCTATGGCGATAATGAAGGGCTTCGCGTTCTTTCCTCCATATCTCCTGATGCCGGCAGCGATTCGGGCCATGGTAGGGGCGGCAAGAGGGCGTTTCCTGTTGAAAATGCTCTTCCCTTTCAGGGTCCAGTCTATAATCTCCCTGGCCGTCCGATACGGTTGCAACCCGTACAGGTTCCCCGGCTCCGCAGAAGAGGTCGACGGCTGTCAGCACCTACCTTGCCCCCGCCTTCACTATGTCCTCGCTGTAGATTTCCACGCCCGGTATCTGGATGCTTCCCTTTGTGGCCCTGGCGACACCACCGATCTTCACCATGTCGGGTGTCATGTACTCCCGGGGGATCAAGGCCTCATTCGTCACCCTAAATTTCCATACCTTCTGCATGGATATTCCCTGCACCTTCGGGGTCGTCTTCTCGAGGACGACCGGGGGAACATACACGGGTTCCTCAATGATCGCCTGGGCCTCCTCGTTGCGCCCTTCCTTCTCAGCCTGTTCTGCTTCACGGAGCCGCCTTTCCTCTTCCGCTTTACGGGCGATCTCCCGCTGGCGCTCTTCCTCTTCCCGGCGAAGCCTTTCCTGTTCCCGGTCGTATGCGGCGAGGGCGGGCTTGATGATGTTCTCGGCCTCGATAAGCGGGGCCTCCGCCTTGTCCTTCTGCGCCTTGGCCTCCTTGTGGGCCTCGTGTGCCTTCTTGATGATGGGATCGAAGGCGGCTCCGATCTCCTTTCTCAGTCCCTTGATGGTGACGAGGATCTCGCCGGCCTGGGAGTATGTTTCGGAGTCTACGACCTTGACGGCCCGGGCCTGTTCGGGGATCGTGAGGGCCTTCTTTGCCACTACTTCGGTTTCGTCCGTTGATATGTTTATGATCCTGGCTGTTTCCATTTACTTTCCTCCGTGGTTTATTTTCCAGTTGTGGACCGCGAGAGCCGAAAGGAAGACGCTCCGGTCCGTTCTGTCCTGAAAGGGGATCATCTTGTACTTGCCGTCGTCCGTGAGCTGCACGCCGAACCGTTTCATAGGCCTGTCCAGGGTGAGCTCGTAGGCCGCCGTTTGAAGGGCGGTCCAGGGTGAAACAAGGCCCGATTTCAGGTCTATGAGCGTGTCAGCCTTGGCCATGACGCCGATCTTGTCCGGAGTTCCCGCGAACAGGTATTGCTCGTGATACCGGGGGACCTCCGATTCTACCACCTCAAACCCGGTGTCAGCCTTGAACCTGATGTAGCCATTGAGATACGGCCTGAGCGCGGGGTCCAGTTCATCCTCGTCCAGTGTCCCCATGTCGTAGAGGTGACAGGCGAGGTGAACGTATGTCCCCCTTAGACGGGCATCCTCGGTAAACCAGGTGTCGTCAATGAATCCTTCTGCTTTGAGGATGCCCGTC
>MVQQ01000104.1 GCA_002067555.1 Syntrophorhabdus sp. PtaB.Bin184 | reverse complement strand
CCTGAGGACATAGCCTACCCCCCGCACCGTATGGATGAGCTTGCCGGGGAAATCCCTGTCGATCTTGTCCCGAAGCCTGCATATCCTCGCCTCCACCACGTTCGTCCGGGGATCGAAGTCGTAGTTCCAGACGTGCTCCATGATCATCGTCCTGGAAACGACCCTGCCGGCATTGCGCATGAGGTATTCGAGGAGTGAGAATTCCATGGGCTGGAGTTCGATCGTCCTGTCGGCCCGTTTTACCTCCCTGCTTATGAGATTCATCGAGAGGTCTCCCACGGCAAGCCGTGTCGGCTCGGTTATGCCGCTCGCGCGGCGCACCAGCGCCTGGACCCTCGCAAGAAGCTCGGTGAAGGCAAAAGGCTTCGTGAGATAGTCGTCGGCACCGGTCTGCAACCCCTTGACGCGGTCTTCCACCGAACCCCGTGCACTGAGGATGATAACGGGCGTCGCCACCCCGGCCTTGCGCATCTCCCCGATGACGGACAACCCGTCGAGGCCGGGAAGCATGATGTCGATGATGGCCGCGTCGTACGGTTCCGTCGTCGCCAGTGTGAAGCCCTCCCTGCCGTCGACGACGTGATCGACGGCGCACCCCGCGGCCTTCATCCCTTTTATGATGAAGGACGCGATCTTTTCATCATCTTCAACGAGCAGTACTCTCACGGTTTTTCCCGCGGGCCCGCCACAGGTCACCGAAGGCGCGGGCCCTTCATTATCCTTGCACAGACGGGTGATATTCGTCAATCGGCGGGCAGGTCACGTCCGGTTCTCCTCATTTATGATCCTCAGCAGATCGAGGGGGTGGCCGAGAAGACTCTTCGCCCCATGGGCAACCAGTTCCTCTTCCGTCCGAAAACCCCAGAGTGCGCCCGCCGGGTACATGCCCGCGTTATGCGCGGTTTCCATATCGACGTCGGAATCCCCCACGTATATCAACCGTTCAGGTTCAATCCCCAGCTGCCGGGCGACAGACAGAACGCCTGTGGGGTCGGGTTTCTCCGGCATTCCGGCCCCGGCCCCGACAACAACGGGGAATCGCCTGCCGGGGAAAAGCGCCTCCACGATCCTCTTCGTCAGATGATCGATCTTGTTGGAAAAAACGGCCCTTTCCATCTTTCCTTTGTCGAGCCCCTCAAGGAGATCGGTGATGCCCTCGTAGGCCCGGGTCTTCTTCAGGCAATTCATACCGTATTCCTTCAGCAGCGAGTCGCGGCACAGGGCGATGCGGGTTTCGCCTCTCGCGTCTTCGGGCAGGGAGCGCACGACAAGGTTTCTCATTCCCCTGCCGACAAAAGCCTTGTATTCCATGAGGCCATGCGTCGGGAAACCATGTTCTCTCAATACGCTGTTCATGGAATCGGCTATGTCTTCCAGCGAATTAACCAGCGTTCCGTCAAGATCAAAAATGACTCCCCGCAACCTCACGATGTCTTCCTCCGTTTCCTGTCCCCGTCTTCTTGTCTCATCGGAAGCAACACTGTCCGCAAAGACTCCGTGACATGGCAATCGTATGTTTAGTTAAACCACAGAACCATGGCGTTTTGAAACATCTAGTGGCAATAGCCGCCCGCGCGTTTGGTGGCTTTATAGTCCCATTGCCGGACAGTTCCAATACATATCCACCCCGTCCAAACAGTTATTACCACAAAATTCTCACCGGATAACAGACGCTGTCGGTCAGGTTTGAAAAGAACGCGGCGAGCTAAGAGAAAGGAAGGTCCCCGGCCGGTATGCGGAGACGACGATCATGCGTGAAATCTTTGTTCGCTACAAATCGTTCTAATCCCACAATATGGTTGATTCGTCCCATATCAGGCCTGTTCGGTTACATCCTGGATCTCGACAACAGAATCCTGCCGTAGAATTCCCCCATTACAGGAACGAATTCTCCGCAGGTAAATCGACAGGCAACCGGGGGATGATCAGCAGGGAACAGACACGCGATTTCCTGCAAGGACGTTTGGGATCTCCCCGCATGGGAAGGAAGGGAACCGATGAACTTTCGCACCAGGCTTCTCATTGTCGTTGCGGTGATGATCGTTGTCAGCGTCTTTCTGACCTCGGCCATCACCTATGTATCCGCCAGGCGGCACCTTGAATCGGCTGCCAGAAAGCAGATGGAACAAACGGTAGCCCTCATCGCCAAGCAAAGTCAGATAGGCCTTGAGAGATTCAAAATGGATATGGAGCTTCTTGCGGAATCACGCCTCGTCCGTGACGTCACGAGATCCCCGAAGAACGAATCACTCGTGCGGGAGATGAACCTGCATTTTCTGGACATCGTCAGGAAAAACAATGTCTATTCGTCCATAAACCTCATCGATCGTGACGCCTGGTGCATTGCGTCCTCTTATCCCGACCGCATAGGATATTCCCCCATGCGTCAAATGGTCGCCACACGTCCGGATTTCAAGGCTGCCATTGCCGGACAAGCAACGATCTCCCAGGTGATCCTGAGCCACGGCACGGGGCGCCCCATCATAGCGATCAGCGTTCCGGTCAGGGAAGACGGCAAGGTTATGGCCGTGGTGCGCTCCACACTTGACCTTAATCACATCAATGACTATTTCCTCGCCCCCCAGGAGACCATACTTGGAGGCAAGGCCTATGTCTACGACCCGTGGCTCGACACAAGTCTGCCCAAGGGCTGGGTGGTCCCCAACATAATACGGTCCAAGCCATACATGCGGCCCGACATCCCTGACCTGCCGGAACTGGCGACAAGTCATAGCGGCGTTGTCAGCTATGCCACGAAATCAGGCCGCCGCCTGGCTGCGTTCCTGAAGACCTCCGAACCGGAGTTTCTGTTCGTGGTCGAAAGACCCCTCCGGGACGTTCTCGCACCTATCGAGACGATGGGCAAGGTTACGCTTGCAACCCTTGTTGTCATGCTCTTCGTGATCACTATCGCCGTCTTCAGGATGGCCAACCCCCTGCTGAGAAAGCTGGAGGCATGCATGGCTTTCGTTGAGGACATCAAGGCCGGGATTCTCGACAGAAGACTCGAGGCAAAGGGCACCGACGAGATCTCCGGACTTGCCCGGGGTCTCAACACCATGGCGCAAGGCATTGAGGAAAGCCGCAACGCCCTGGAAGAGGCGGAACGTCTGTACCGGGGGCTGTTCGAGAACGCTGTAGAGGGAATATTCGTCACCGATCTGGAAGGGGTTGTGCTCAACGCCAACCCCGCTTTCGCATCCCTTCTGGGTTACCGTTCTCCGGCAGACCTCGTCGGCAGGAATGTGTCGCGCTATTATTCTTCCGCAAGACGCAACCGATTACTGGATGTGCTTGAAAGCCGAGGAACGGTCAAGAACTTCGAGGTTCTCTTTCACCGGTGTGACGGGTCCCAGAGGATTGGTTCCATCTACGCCCGGGCAGACAGGGACGAAAAGGGAAAGATACTCCGAATTCAAGGCATCCTCGACGATATCACGGAACAGAAGGAGATCGAAAAGGAGCGGCGCCGTGCGGAGGACGCCGAGCTTCGGTCCGTTCAGGCAAGGCTTGAAGCCCTCAGGTACCAGATCAATCCCCACTTCCTTTTCAACGTCCTCAATTCCTTAAGCGCCCTCGCCAGAATAAGCTCGCGACAGACCGATCAGCTTATTCAACAGCTCTCCTGCTATCTGCGCTCCACCATCTCCTCGAGCGAATCCGGCTTCGTGCCCTTAAGCCAGGAAATGGGGACCATAGAAAGCTATCTCAATATCGAGAAGGTCCGTTTTGAGGAGGATCTGATGGTGAACATAGACCTTCCCACGCAGGTCATGGATGTGCGGGTCCCCGAACTCATACTGCAACCCATCGTGGAAAACGCCGTCAAGTACGGGACGAAGACATCGGAACTGCCGCTCAGGATAACCATCGAAGGCTCGGTCACCGATGACCGCCTCCTTCTCCTCAAGGTCACCAACACGGGGCACTGGGTATCGACAGAGGACGGGGAAAGGACCAGGAAAGGGGTGGGCATCGAGAACCTCCGCAAGCGCCTGAACCTCATCTATGCCAATCGGTACCTCTTTCAGACCGAGGAAGACAGCGGACTCGTCCGTGTTGTTCTCGGAGTGCCGCTCGAAACAGGAACCAGGCAAACACGGTCTCAGGCATGATGCCCCATCGGGACATTGCGGCTTTCCAATACACCCTCAGGCAACGTGGTCCGTTTCTGTCGTGGTTGGACGAAACGATTGCCCTGACGACGGTGATGCATTACAATTGAGACTTGGATAACCATGAAGGAAGAGCAGAAAAGAGAGGTCAGGGTACTCATCGTGGACGATGAACGCCTTGCCAGGGTAAACCTTAGAGGACTTCTCGGCGAGCATCCTTATGTCCGCGTCGTGGGTGAGGCCAGAAATATTACGGAGGCTCGGCAGGTCCTCAATGCAACACCCGTCGACCTTATCTTCCTGGACATTCAGATGCCCGGTGGGTCCGGATTCGATCTGCTGGAAACCCTGGAACACCGGCCTCACGTAGTCTTCGTTACGGCCCACGACCATTACGTCACGCACGCGTCGGCGTCAGAGGCCCTGGATTTCCTCCTCAAACCTGTTGACCCCGACCGCCTGGGCGAATCCCTCGAGAAGGCCCTCAGCTATCGAGAAGACCAGAGTTATCCGTGAGCCTTCCCCGGCCATGGTGTGCCCTCACCGGTCTCTGCGGTGGGGAGGCACGGGAGAGGGCGGTGCCTTGCTGCCGCCCGCGGGCGGCTCGCCCGGTCCCTTCAATGGCACAGCTTTCGAGGCGCGAGGAGAAGGTGGAGCGGCAGGAGGCGCAGGGGAAGAAGAAGGTGACCCCGGAGCCGAAGGTGTTATCGCCCCGGCAGGCGCGGACGGGGCACTTTTGCCGCCGCGCTTCGCTTTATCTGCAAGATACACGGATACTCTCTGCTCGCCTCTGGAGAGAACAATGCTGTCTGTGTTTATCTCCGTCACCGAGTAGCCCGCGTAGACGGAGCCTTTCCTCAGTTCCGTCTGTCTCTTCCCCCGTCCGGGAGATGTTGTCGGGTTCTTCTTGTCTTCGACGAAGGCGACACGCTGGTTCCCATACATGATTATGCCACACAGGAAAAGCTCCGGTTTCGGCAACTCCTTCTTCGCGTCGATAGGTATGACCCTTTGAGGATGAAAGAGGTTCATTTCACTGACGACGGCATAATCGGTTGGAAGGGGCTGAACAGCCTCTTCCGCAGGTTTTTCCGGCAAGACCGCCTCCTTCGGAACAATCTGTGGAAGCTTAAGACGGTTGTTCACGGACACCGCCGGGCAGATGACACCGACACCTGTCAGGATCAGGGCGACAGCCAGGAGGACGTTGAGAAGGGTCACATTGCGGGGGATGGACCGCAGTACCTTCATCATGTCACTTCCCTCCCGCCAGCGAAGACAGGCGCAGCTTCACCATCAACTCCCTGGGCTCGCGGAAATTTCGCACCCGCGTGTCCATCTCCCGCACAACGATGTAGGGCGTATGGGTCTCGATGCCGAAGAGGATATCACTGAGCGCTCTCGTGTCGGGCAGCGCCGCGTCGACGGTAATGGTCACCACCTGGAATCTGCCTGATTCCTCTGCTTTCTCCACGCGCTCGCTGGTAATGGACCCTCCCCGCCCCGTGATTATGCCCTTGACCGCCTCCTGCAGGGCGGCCGCACACAGTGTCGGCGTCTGTGCCTCGATGGTCTTTGATGCGGCAGCCTTCCTCTTTTCCTTCAAGATACCGAGCTTCTCTTCGATCCGGGGCCTCCCGGCGATCGTTTCCATGCACTTCATGAGCGCTCTCTCCCGTGCTGCCCTCGTCTCCCTGAGAGAGACCATTTCCTTGCGGGCGTTCACGAAACCATATTGATAGACGGTGAGAGCGGCGAGAACAATGATCGTGGGGATCGCGTAGATGAAGAGTCTATTATCTCTTTTCATCCTTCTTCGCCGTCCCTTCCGTCTTCATCTCCTGTTTCTTGAACCCTTCCAGTTCCATCCGAACGACAAAACGCTCCGAATTGAGACGCCCATCCTTCATCGTCGGCGAGGCAAACTCGACCTTCCTGAAAAGGTCGGACTGCTCCAGGATCGAGAGCACCCCCGTCGCCGAGGCGGCATACCCCTCGATCTCCACCGTCTCTTCCGTAACTCTCGTTCTTGTGAGCCACACCGTTTTCGGGAGAAGCGAGGTCAGCCCTTTGAGGACATTGAGCGACATGGGCCTCTTCTTCCTGAACTCTTCTATCTCATTGATCTCGCCCTGCAAAGCTTCCGCCTCCTTTTTCAGCCGTTCCACTTCCATCACATCCTTTCTGCGGGATCGTATCTGCTCCTCAATAGCGGCGATCCTGCGCTTTTCGATCTCAAGAGGTACGACAACATAAGGGATCAGCATCATGACGAGAAGCGCGGCAAGCACGAGAGAGATGACCAGATGGCCCTTCTTCTTTTCTCCGGTGCCGCTGCGTGTAAGATCAAAGGTTGCGAGGCCCGGGAAAAGGGCTTCATGGAGCATGGCCGCGGGAGCAAAGGCTATATTCTTCTGACTTCCGCCCAAGAGTGAAGCTATCTCGCTGTCCCCGATCTGTCTGTGCGCAATGTCCGGCAGCACATCCCCGGCCTCGGTACCGTCCCCGCCAACAAGATACACGGGCCGCGACCCATCGGCCGCACCGGCTGCAGCAAGGTCGGCCCTCACATTTTCATAGCGTCCCTGCGGATCTTCTTCGCCGCCGCACGGATCACATGAACCATAGAAATTACCCGCCAGGTTACCCTCTTCGACCGACCAGCCCTCGTACCCATACGGGTCAATGTGAAGGGTCACAAAGGTCCCGGTCCCGGCAAGGCGCCCGCACAGCCGTGCCATGTCCACCGAAGGCGTCGACGTTCTCACGGGCGGGAGCCCATTTTCCGTCAATGCCGACAGGAAGGGGCTCAACCTCTCTTTTCTCGCGGCCATGAGGGTTATGGCGATCCTTCCATCCTTTTCCGCGCCGACGACATAGTCGTACATGGCATCGGTGGCCGAAAGGGGGGTAAGCCTGTCGATCTCGTACGTCATTACAGGTCCCATGTTCTCTTTCACGGTTGAAGGCATCTCCGCGATCCTGATGACAATCCATTCCCTGGGAACACCCAGGATCAGCTTCGAACCCCTGCGTCCGAGTTCCTTCATCGCGCGGGACGCGGCGGCGGCAAGATCGTCGGGGGCCGGAAATTCATCTCCTTCGAGGTCATACCTTTGAGACCCGGTGAGCCGCCTGCGGTTGAAAAAACGCTCACCCGCCACCGCTGACACGCATCCCCGTTCCATGCAGACCGCCAGGAAGCGCTCGGGCAGGATGATGCCTTCAACAAGGTTGCTGTTCAGCACCGCCCACACTCTCAGGCACAAAGGTTTGATTCTTGCCCTCGCGGCCCTGAGGTACGCGATGCCTTTTTCAAGGGCAGGGCCCGATGTCAGGGATCCAATTCTCATTTTGTTGTCTCCGCGGGGGTCTTGTAATAGATATACTCGTATGCCCCTCCCGTCCTGACGAGGAGTGTGGCCCGGATACCGTGGCCATCACCGGCTCCCCCTCTGTAACCCGTCGATTCGATGGTATAGCCGATGGATTCAGCGACGTCTATGCAGGATGATACGTTGCTGTATTCCCCTCCCATGATGCCCCGAACATCATCGAGAGATTTCAGCTCCGCCTGCTTCCTTTGATCGATGATCCTTGCCGCACGGTCCTCCGACACGCCGGGCAGTGCCATGATGATTTCTTTCGCTGCAAAATTCACGTTTATCTTCGACGCATCTCCATAGACGGTGACAAAGTGGATGAGCCCTTTATGTTCTTTCGTACCGAAGAGGATGTCAGGCGTCATGCCTTTTACCAGAAGGAGTTCCTCCACCGTATCGAAGGGCCCGTTCTTGGCCCTGTATGGATTGGGGAGGGTTTGGTAGTAGTCGTCTTCGGCGCCGCTCAGGCGGTGGAGGACGTCCTTATCCATCCAGTCGAGGGCTGAGTCGACAATGGTGTCCGCCGTTTCCTTAGGAACACCAAGACTGACGAGAAGATTGTCGAGGATGATCTTGTTCCCATCGTTCATGGTATTGAGATTGATCCGCCCCGCCTCGTTGA
>MVQQ01000103.1 GCA_002067555.1 Syntrophorhabdus sp. PtaB.Bin184 | reverse complement strand
CCCTTGAACCCTTGAACCCTTGAACCCTTGAACCCTTGAACCCTTGAACCCTTGAACCCTTGAACCGTTTTTCCCCTTCCTCAGCCCTTTCCCTGCGGTCCCATTCGTGGTATAGTCTTAGCCTGTCATGAAACGTATAATCATAGGTACCGCGGGGCATATCGACCACGGCAAGACGACCCTGATCAGGGCGCTTACTGGCATCGATTGCGATCGTCTCAAGGAGGAGAAGGAGAGGGGTATCACCACGGAGCTTGGTTTTGCCCACTGGCGCCTGGATGACGATCTACTTGTCGGTATCGTCGATGTTCCCGGTCATGAAAGGTTCGTGCGTCACATGGTGGCGGGCGCCTGGGGTATCGATACGGTGCTTCTCGTTGTCGCTGCTGACGAAGGGGTCATGCCGCAGACGCGGGAGCACCTGGACATATGCGAGATCCTGGGGCTTACGAAGGGTATCGTCGTCATAACCAAAAAGGACCTTGTCGACAGGGAAATGGTCGAGCTCGTGGAAGAGGACATTAGGGATTTCCTCAAGGGCAGGGCGCTGGAAAACGCGCCCGTGGTGGCCGTATCGGCGACGACGGGAGAGAACCTCGATCTCCTTAAGAGCATGCTCCGTGACCTTTCGACCGGGATCGAGGAGAGATCGAGAGAGGGGATATTCCGGTTACCCGTTGACAGGGTGTTCACCCTTCGAGGCTTGGGGACCATTGTCACGGGGACCTGTATTTCAGGGTGCCTTTCCGTTGGAGAGGAAGTGGAGTTGTTCCCTTTCAGCAGGAAGGCCAGGGTGCGCAGCGTACAGGCTTATCACGAGGATGTGAAGGAGGCCAGCGCCGGTCAGAGGATCGCCCTTAACCTTCAGGGGCTTGACAGGCAGGACGTGGAAAGGGGAAGCATGGTGGCTCGCCCCGACACGCTTTTGCTCACCTCGCGCATCGATGCCTCGTTGCGTCTTTTGAAGCTTCCCATGAAACCGATACGACACGACAGCATACTGCGCTTTCATATCGCTACGACACAGGAGGAGGCACGCCTCGTATTGCTTGACAGCGACCAGGTAGAGCCGGGACAGGAGCTTTTCGTGCAATTCGTTTTCAGGAAACCCATCGTCGTTCTTCCCGGTGACAGATTCATTCTGCGCGGTTCCTATGCCATCCAGACAGTTGGAGGAGGGAAGGTCCTCGACATCATGCCCGCGAGGCACAAGAGAAAGACCGGCGAGCTCGGGAAGGTGTACCGCATTCTCAGCAAAGGGACCGACTTGGAGAAGGCGGCGTATCATATATTGAAGGGTGGTTTTCAGGGGGTCAGGCAACAGAACCTGTCCATACTTACCGGAAAAGACATCCTTTCCATGGAAAGGGTCGGGGAGGTTCTCAGGAAGGAAGCGGTCGTGACCCTCGTCGGGAAGACGTACGTGCACAAGGATTATTTCGACGCATACCGGGAGAAGGTCATCACCTTTGTCGAATCGTACCACAAGGCGAATCCCCTGAAGATCGGCATCTCGAAGGAGGAGTTGCGATCACGTCTTCCCGCCGCCGATGTCCAGGTGTTTCAAACGGCTCTCGATGTGTGCGTCGCCGCTGGTCGTATCGTCGTCGAGAAGGACCGCGTCAGGTCCCGGGAGCACGCTGGGGAGAGCGGCCAGACCGACGAATTTGAAAAACGTGTTCTCGATGCCCTCCTTGCGGCGGGATTCACTCCTCCCGGGTTGAAAGACCTTGCGGGGATCGTGGGAGTCACCGAAAAGAACGCGCGGGAGCTTCTCGAACGCCTTGTCTTCAGGGGAGGTGTGGTGAAGGTCGGCCAGGACATGTATTTCCACAGGGACATGATCGAAGAGGTGAAGGAGAAGGCCGCGAGCTATCTCCGCGATCACGGGGAAATGGGCCCCTCTGACTTCAAGTCGGAACTCAATCTGTCACGAAAATTCCTCATACCCCTCCTCGAATACCTTGACCAGATCAAGATCACGATCAGGAAGGGTGACAAGAGGGTGTTAAGGGGATAAAGACCGTTTTAAGTTTTAGGTTTTAGGTAAAAAGACAAAAGAAAAGAACCAGCCCGACGGGGATTGTCTGGCATCAAGCGGCAGGTGTCGAGTCCCGGTGCTTCCCGGTCTTTTACTTAAAACTTAAAACGGTCTTCACTTTGTCGTTGCCGTTGCTACCTGGGAGGCGATCCAGCCTGTGCGATTGCCGTAGAGGCTTACCTTGTACCACTTCATTCCCGTGCTGTCGCCACGCTCATCGAGGATGGGCAGGACTTCGCCCTGGACGATGGTGAGGATCCGCGGGGACTCTATGCCGGGGTCGCTGCGGACGTTGGCAGCCTGTGCCCTGACGACGGCGACACGGTTCCGGGGCGTTTCGTGCTTCTTCTTCATTTCATCCCGGAAGGCGGCTATCACATCTTTTTCGGGAGCCGCCTCAGGGGGAGCCTCGCCGGGAGCCTGTACCTGGGGTTTCGCCTCGCCGACCTCCTGCTGATCCTTTGTTTGTGCGTTTTCGACGACTGGCTCCTTCGGAGCTTCCGGCTTCTGCACCTCTTTTATGATGACGGTGTTTTGGGGCTGTTTCGTGGCAAGGACGAAACGGTATCCCGCCGCTCCAATGAAGACGAAGAGCAGTATGAACAATGTTATCAATACGGGTTTCAGGTACTGAGCGGATCCGGAGTTGAACAAGCCCTGGCGGGCGCTGTGCGAGACATACTCAAGAGGAGGTGCGGGGGTGCGCATCCCGGCCGCAGCGGCGGTGTCATTCGGTGCCTTCAGGGTATCTTTCGGCGTTTCCCCTCTATCGGCAACGATGTAGGGCAGGCTCTCCCCTCTTCCGCTCATGGAGTTGATGGCTTTGGAAACCTCCTTGAAACCTATCTTCCGGGTCTTGTCGTTATAGCCGTTGAGAAGGGCAAGGTCCGACACGGCGATGATGGTCCGGGGTAGACCTTTGGAGTACTTGTGGATGATCTCGATGGCATCCTCGGCGAATATCTCCCGGGCGACATCAAGGCCGGCCTTGTTGAGGCGATACCTGATCAATTCCCGTGTTTCTTCGAATCTCAACGGAGTGAAGTAGTAACGGACGGGCAGCCTCTGCCAGAATTCGGGCATCTCCTGCAGGGTGTCCCAGAGTGCCTTCTGACCGGAGAGGATGAAGGTGTGGAGGTACTCGTTGTTGTGGGTGAGGTTGATGAGCACCCGGAGTTCCTGGAGAACGCTGCGGGCCTCGCAGAGCATCTGCCCCTCATCGATCACGATGATGCTCTTTCCACCCTCCTGTCGTGCCGCGATAAGGGCGTTCTTGAGGGTCGTGAGGTTCTTCAACTTGTCATCCCCCGGTGTCTCGCCGGTGATGAGTCCCGTGATCTGGCCGATCATCTGATCCGCCGTCAGTGTAGGATGGTCGACAAAGGCGTACCGGAAATGCGAACCATACTCCGCCTTCATCTCGTCGATGAGTTTGAGAAGGATGGTGGTCTTACCGAGCCCCGCGTCCTCGGAGGCGACGACAACACCGCCCTTGTTCGTGTTTATGGCATACTTCAGGCGCTCGAAACACTCGAAGTACTGGCCTGTCACACACATCATGTTTCCATCGGGGGCGAGAAGGAACGGGTGGTGGTCAAGGCCCCAGTACCTGAGATACTCCTCGGTCATGGTTTGCAGATCTTGCATGGTACGTAACCTATTTTAATAGCATCGCTCCTGTTATGAAAGATAATTCTGGATTTCTCAGGAATCTTTTCAACCATCTTGCATGTTGGCCTGTGAAAGGTGGACGTCCGCTTGTTGCCGACATAGTGTTTCTCCGTGTCCTCCTTCTTCTCCGACCATATTCCCCTGTCATCGGCTTTTGCCCTTCTTTCCGCCTCGAGGAGGGTGTTCCTGTGCTTGACGTTGGGGCCGGATACATCCGCCCGGGCATAGCCGTTCCTGATGAGTTCGGCGTTGACAAAGGTCTTCTTGACGAAGACATAGGCCAGGAGATTTCCCTTCTCATCCTTCTTCTTTGTGTCGAATTCCAGCCTCACCTTTTTCATGAAGACGAGCCTTTTGTTGTAGCCGACAGCCTGCCTGGCGTAGAACTCGGCTCCGCCTTCCTTTCTGTTGAGTTCCGGGGTGGCCACCCCGATGTATCGCACGGTCTCACCCGATTCAAGCTGAACCGTATGTCCGTCGATAATTTTCCTGACAACGTAGTCCTTGGCGAGGGCGGTGCCGAGGGGGGAGGTGAGCAGGGCCAGCAGGACCAGAACGATGTATCTCCTGAGCATATTGATGATGATTGTACACTATTTTACCGTGCCGTTAAAACAAAATACATGAACGAAAAAAACCGCTCCCCGTTCTCACGGGGAGCGGTTCGTGACATGTTAAGTCAGATGTTAACCAACCTTGAAGATCATGGATGCGCCGGTGTCGCCAGCCGCGCAACCTGCCCAGAGGCCGTATCCGCCGCCTATCAGGACAAGCTCCTCGAGGAGCTCGGCGATGATCCTGCCGGCCGTCGGTGCCTGGGGATGCCCGTAGATCAGGGAGCAGCCGTAGTTGTTCATCATCATGACATCAATGTTGAACTTCTTCGCGAAGTTGAGGTCGTTAGTAGTGAAGGGGTTGTGGCTCTTGATCACCTTCATGTCCGTGATCTTGAGGCCGGCATTGGCAAGGGCCATCTCGGCGGCCGGTACGGGTGCCGAGGCCATGAAGCCGGGGTTGACACGGGAAAAACCGTAGGAGACAACCTGGATCTCGACCTTGGGGTCGGCGCTGAGTTCTTTTGCCTTTTCCCGATTGGTCACGATGAAACCGACGTTGCCGTCCGCGGGGAATGTCTGGGCGCCAAAGCTGTGGATGCCGCCCTTCTCCGCAGGGCCGAGCTTCGCGAGGCCTTCAGCGGTTGTCGGTGTGACGCCCTCGTCCAGTTCGATCAGGGCGGTCTTCTTTTTCGAGACCTTCACTTCCGCGGGGAACATATACCTTTTCTGAAACTCCCGGTCATTTGCCTGTGACATCATGTACTGCTCGTAGCGGCGAAGCACGACCGCGTCTGACTGTTCCTTGGTGAATCCTTCCAGCTTGGCGACGTTTTCAGCAGTCCCTACCATCTTTGTCGGCGGGGTGACGTTGGGATCGCTGTTGAAGTTGTCCATCATCCAGTTTTCGTGGAGGACTTCACCGCCGGGACCCATGGGGTTCGGCCATATCGTGTGCGGGCCATTGGAGCAACGGTCGGACATGAGGCCAAAACCGACATCGTAGACACCGAGTTCAATGTCTTTTGCCAGCAGGTTGAGAATGGTTGTCGAGGTTGTGCAGGCCTGGTTGACCATGAGGCCGGGCACGTTCTTCTTGTTATCCGTCAGCATGCCAGCTGCCCAGTTGTGGCTGTAGAACAGGTACTTGTGGGCGATGGAAACCCCGTAGTAGAGATAGTCGACGATGGTGGGATCCACCTTCTTCTTCTCCAGGAACCATCTTCTCGCCGTCTTCGCTCCGAGTTCGATTGGGTTCTCGTTCTGCATACTCCCCTGCCAACGGCAGAACGGTGTTGAATAGTAGCCGTTGTAGGGAATATACACCTTTGAATAAGTCTTCATGAAGCTACCTCCTCCTAGGTATTTTGTTAAATCAGGGCGCTTTTCCGGCTCTTGTCAATCGTAAGACTGTTCGATCAGGCAGCGCGCCGGTTGATCCTGTTTGTAGTGTTTCCTCCTGATTGAATATGGCTACGCCCGTTATTTTCCCTTGTAATTCGGTTTCCTTTTTTCGACGAAGGCGTTAATGCCTTCGCGCCCATCCTCGGATGTGAACGCTATGGAAAAAGAGTCCATTTCCAGGGTCAGGCCTGTTGCCAGATCGGTCTCCGTGCCGGTATCGACACATTTCTTGATGAGCGCCAGGGCCGCCTTGGGTTTCGCGGCGAGCTTGCCGGCCCATTTCTTTGCCTCTTCCATCAATTGCTCTTTCGGCACGACCTTGTTGGCCAGACCAACGCGGTACGCTTCCTGCGCATTTACATTCTCACCGAAGAAGAGCATTTCTTTCGCCTTGGAAAGCCCCACAAGCCGGGGAAGGCGCTGGGTTGCCCCGGACCCCGGCATTATGCCGAGATTGATCTCGGGAGCTCCGAAAACTGTGTCTTCGGAGGCTATCCGGAGATCGCAGCAGATCGCCAGCTCGCAGCCACCGCCGAGAACCATGCCGAAAACGGCGGCTATCGTGGGTTTTGCAATGGATGTCAATTTGTCAAAGGTCTTCCTCGGTGCCGTCCAGAGAAAGTCAAGCGTTTCCACCGCGGATTTTCCCATGACGTCCTTCACGTCGAGACCGGCCCCGAAGGCCTTGTCACCGTTACCGGTGATGATGATGGCGCCAATGGAGCTGTCGTTCTCGAGATCGACGATCGCGTCGTAGAGGTCGTAGTATGACTGGACACTCAAGGGGTTCACCGGGGGCCGGTTCAACTTGATGATCCCGACCGGTGCCTCCTTCTCAACTATAATAGTTTCGTAGGCCATGGGAGCCCTCCTTTATGAGCGTCTTACTTCGAGTAGTCGTACCAGCCTTTGCCGCTCTTGCGACCGAGGTTGCTTGATTTCACCAGGTTCTTGAGCGTCAGAGGGGGATCCCATTTCAGTTCCTTCGGCAGGTTGTCATAGAAATACTGCTGAACGTGGAGGTTGATGTCGAGTCCGGTGAGGTCCATCAGTTCGAAAGGCCCCATGGGATAGTTGAGACCGAGCTTCGCGGCCTTGTCGATGTCTTCCTTGGAAGCGATGCCCTGTTCGTACAGCTTGATGGCTTCGATGAAGTGGGGGACCATCAGTCTGTTGACGAGGAAGCCGGGGATGTCGACCTTGACTTCGACAGGCTCTTTCCCGAACTTTCTCGTGAGGTCGATCGTGGCCGCCACGGTTGCGTCACTTGTCTGGACGCCGCGGATGACCTCGACGAGCTTCATGAGGGGAACGGGGTTGAAGAAGTGCATGCCCACGACCTTGTCGGGTCTTTTCGTTGCCGTTGCCATCTCTGTGAGCGACATGGATGACGTGTTCGAGGAGAGGATGACGTCCGGTTTCGTTATCTCGTCGAGTTCGGCGAAAACCTTCTTCTTTATGTCCATTATCTCGACAACGACCTCAACGACGAAGTCGGCGTCCTTCATGGCTCCCATATCCGTGGTGCCCTTTATCCTGCCCATGATGGCAGCTTTGTCGTCCGCGGACATTTTGCCCTTTTCGACGGTCTTGGCAAGGAACTTGTCTATGTTCTTGATCCCGCCTTCAACGAATCTGTCCTCGATATCTCTCAGGATGACGTTATAGCCCGCCATCGAGGCAACCTGAGCAATACCGTTACCCATAACGCCGGCACCCAGAACTCCGATTGTCTTTATG
>MVQQ01000102.1 GCA_002067555.1 Syntrophorhabdus sp. PtaB.Bin184 | reverse complement strand
CGAAAGAGGCACCGTGGAGTACAACCTTGTCCTCGGACAGAAGAGGGCAGACTCCGCGAAGAATTTCCTCGTCAATCTTGGCGCGGATTCGAGACTTCTTGAAACAGTAAGCTATGGCAAAGAGAAACCGGTTGATCCGGGCCACAACGAGGCCGCCTGGGCGAAGAATAGAAGAGCCCATTTTCTGGCACTGCAGTAAAACGAACAGGAAAAGTGAGGAGGAGGGTACTATCACCGATACCCTCCCTTTTCTTTTCTCTCTCAACGACTTAGACGTCGATTCCGCCCTTGATCCGGAGACCGTGAAGTCCCTTGAGAGGGTGGTGTCTCGTCACACCTTCAGGATTCCCCGCTATTATCTCGATCTTATCGATTGTGCGAATCCCCTTTGCCCCATCAAGGGACAGGCCATTCCGTCCGTTGCCGAGGACGCCGAAGGAGGCAGCGAGGACCCTCTTGCCGAGGAAGGGATATCTCTGACCCCGATACTGCTCAGGAGACATTCCGACCGATGTGTTTTTCTCGTCAGTTCCGAGTGTGCTATGTATTGTCGTTTCTGCAATCGCAGGCGATTTGCCGGAAAGTCGGTGGACCCCGAACCCTATCTCGAAGAGTCCTATGCGGTCATAGAGGAGGATGACTCGATCCGTGAGGTAATCCTCTCAGGTGGCGATCCCTTCATGCTCAAGGCGGCAAAACTGCGCTCCATCCTCGAGCGTTTGAGGTCGATGGAAAAACGCCTTATTATCAGGATCAGCACGCGCGTCCCCGTCGTCTGCCCCGCCATCCTGTCCGTTGATCATGTGAAGGCTATCGAAGCTGTTTCCCCTGTATGGGTTGTCATCCATATCAATCATCCCCGGGAGATAACGGATCGATCGCTCGCGGCAATCGATAGCATCCGAAGGGCAGGGGGTATACCTGTAAGCCAGACCGTGCTGCTCAGGAACATCAACGATTGTCCCCACGTTCTCTTGAGGCTCTTCGAGTCTCTTGTGGAGGCTGGTGTGAAACCCTATTACCTTTTTCAGCTTGATGACGTGCGGGGGGCGTCGCATTTCAAGGTGAGGCTCGAACGCGGCCGTGAGATCATGGCTTTTCTCAGGGCGAATGCCTCGGGTCTTGCCGTTCCGCAATACGCCCTCGACATTCCAGGCGGTCTCGGCAAGATCCCGGTCGACTCCGAGCACGTGCGATATCGGGAAGGCACAACGATGGTCGAGCTCATAAGCCCTTCGGGTGAGATCGGTCACTATGACAACAACGCCCCGGAAAGCACGTGCATGAAGTGCGGAATATGTGGAAAGACAGGTAATTGGGTAATTGGTCGTGGGTAATGGGAAAGGGCCTCCTATGACCTATAACCTATGACCCATCACCCATTTTCTTCGGTTTGAATATCGCCGTTATGTATTTCACTGCGGAGTACATACTGAAAAGCAGGGCGGCGTAGATGACGTAGAGGCCTACCTGCTGAGCAAGGGGATGTTTGAAAAGGAGGCATGATATGGCCACGATCTGGAGCGTGGTCTTGAGCTTGCCCGTGAAAGAGGGGTAAATCGTGATGCCTTCGAGAGCGTAGAAGGACCGCAGCCCGTTGATGATGAATTCCCTGCACACGAGAAGGATGGTTACCCATAACGGCACCAGATTGTGGTAGGTGAGCGTGATGAGCACCGAGGAGACAAGCAATTTGTCGGCGATGGGATCGAGATAGAGACCGAGCTTTGATGTGAGCTTGAACCTTCGCGCCACGAAACCGTCCAGCCCGTCCGTTATGCCGGCGAGGATAAAAAGGACGAAGGCGACGTAGAAGAACCCTTTCTCTATAAAAACTATGATCAGGGGGATGAAGAGTATTCTCAGGATGCACAGCCGGTTAGGAAGCGTCCAGAGGGGGAGCTGTTCGTCTTTGGCCTTCATCAATTCTTCTTGAACGATTTATAGTAGGATTTGACCCGCTGGACGTACGTGCGTGTCTCATCGTACGGCGGGATGTTCATGTTATATTCCTTGACCCGTGCCGGCCCAGCGTTGTAGGCGGCAAGCATGAGGTCAAGGTCGCCCCCGAAGGTCTCTCCCAGGTACTTCAGGTACCTCGTCCCGCCCCGGATATTCTCTTCGGGATCGAAGGGGTTATCCACCTTCATCAAGCGTGCCGTGTCCGGCATGAGTTGCATGAGACCCTGAGCGCCTTTGTGCGACAGGGCGTTGGGGTTGAAATTCGACTCGGCCTTCATGACCGCCTTGACGAGCGAGGGATCTATCCCGTGCGTCTGCGCGTGACGTTCAATGATACCGTCGTAGGTGGTGTTGTTGAAGACCCGCGCGACGACATGCTTTATCCGCTCGGAGATCACGACCCGGAATTTCTTGCCAATGGGAAGAATGTTTGTGAAATGGGACGTGCCGCCTTCATCCACGTAGGTGTATATCGCAGGGTACGCCGCAAGCGGCAACAGGCATAACCCAATTATGAGCGCGACCTTGATATTCATATTTAATTTTCTTAAACTTTTTTACCCTTGTCAAGAGTTTTGGGTTGTAATATGCTTGATAATCATGGATTCACAAGGGATTCTGTATGTTGTCGCAACTCCCATCGGTAACCTTGGCGACATCACCCTGAGGGCCATAGATGTCCTGAGGGAAGTTGATCTCGTCGTGGCGGAGAGCACATCCCGGGCCTTGAAGTTGTTCAATCACTGCGGTATCAAGAACACGATCCTGGGTATCAGCAGTTACAACGAAGAGAAAAGGTCCGCTTCAATAATCCGCAACCTCAAGGCAGGCAGGAAGGCAGCGCTGATCACGGCCGCCGGGACCCCCTGTATCTCCGACCCCGGCGGAATCCTCGTGAGCAAATGTATCGCGGAAGATATCGATGTCCGTGCCGTACCTGGCGCTTCCGCGGTTGCGGCGCTTGTCTCCGTGTCGGGTTTGTTCGCCGACCGGTTCGTTTTCTACGGCTTCCTCCCCCTGAAGAAAGGAAAACGGAAGAAGGCTCTGGAAGGGCTTTGCTCCATTCCGTATCCCATTGTCTTTTATGAGTCGCCGCGGCGCGTCGAAGAGACCCTCGGATATGTTCTCGACATCATGGGGGACCGGAAAATGGTCATGGTGAAAGAGATGACGAAGCTGTTCGAGAGGACGTTTCGAGGCACCGTGAGCGAAGTCATCGCCGAGATATCAGGAGAGGAGAAGAGGGGAGAGTACGCCCTTATTGTTGCCGGAAGCGAAACATGATCCCGCCGGACATTTTTCACTTCCTGTTGAATGCGGGTTTCCAGCCCATCACAATGGTGACAGGTTGATGAGATCGAGGATCATGCATAATGCGGTTGCCTTTGTCCTGGCCGGCGGCGCCGGGGAGAGACTGCATCCGCTCACGCGGGACAGGGCGAAACCTGCCGTCGTTTTCGGGGGCAAATACCGCATCATTGATTTCACGCTCAGCAACTGCGTCAATTCGGGCATCAGAAAGATATTCGTCCTTCCCCAGTACAAGTCGCATTCACTCATTGAGCATACCCGTGACGCGTGGAGCATACTGAATCCCGAACTGGGCGAGTTCGTTTCCAACCTTTCTCCTCAGATGAGGGTGGGAGAGGATTGGTACAGGGGCACCGCCGACGCGGTGTATCAGAACCTCTACCATCTGAAACAGGTGGACGCGGACAACGTGGTTGTCCTTTCCGCCGATCACGTGTACAAGATGGACTACAGTCATTTCGTGAGATATCACCAGAGCAGGAGATCGGACATGACCATCTCCGGCATCGAGGTCGACATCTCGGAGGCCTCACGGTTCGGTGTCATCCACACAGGCTCCGATTCCCGGGTCATAGGGTTCGAGGAGAAACCGGCGGAGCCGCGCCCGATGCCCGGATCTCCGGACAAGGCCTTTGTTTCCATGGGGGTCTATGTTTTTAAGCGCGATGTTCTTATCGACATGCTCACAAGGGACGCCCAATCTGAGGGATCCTTCCACGACTTTGCGCGGGACCTCATACCCTTCATGTATCCCCGCAACCGTGTTTTTGTCTACCGGTTCGGCTCCGGGAAGAGCCGCGACAGTTCGTACTGGAGGGACATCGGCACGATCGAGGCATACTGGCAGGCGAACATGGACCTTGCTTCGGTGACACCGGAGTTCAATCTTTATGACCGGAACTGGCCTATCAGGACCTACGAAGGGCAGTACCCCCCGGCGAAGACCATTTTTGCGGACGAGACGGGAGGCCGGGCGGGCAAGGCTCTCGATTCGATCATTTGCAGCGGGGTCATCATCAGCGGTGGGACGGTGCGTAATTCTGTCCTTTCCCCCGGTGTCCGTATCAACAGTTATGCCGAGGTGAGTCAATCGATTCTTTTCCACGATGTGGTCGTCGGCATGAGGGCGAAGATAAAAAGGGCCATCATAGACAAAGACGTCCGCATTCCCGACGGCATGCGGATAGGCTACGACCCGGAAAAGGACAAACAGCGGTTCTTCGTCTCCGACGAAGGAATAGTGGTGATCCCGAAAGGAGAGGTCCTCTAACCTCTATGGCCCTCCAATTTGATCAGGAGTGTTCTCGGCCTCTCACGTTCAAGCGGCTCAAGCGATTCAAGCGGTTGCAACCGCCTTTCTTACATCTCTCTCTTCAGCATGTAGTCGGCAAGCTCGAGAAGGGCGGTCTTGTAGCGTGACGCGGGAAAGACGTCGAGGTATCTCTTTGCCTGGGTGAGGTGTCTTTCCGTTGCCTTGAGGGTATAGGTGATGCCGCCGTTCTTTTCTATGATGGCGAGCACGCGGTCGAAATCACGTTGCGTTATCCTCTGCCTGGCGAAGATGCTTTCGATGCAGGCCTTGTTCTTTTCGCCGGCGTTTCTCAGAACATGGATGAGGGGGAGGGTCACCTTGCCTTCCTTCAGGTCGGTTCCCACGCGCTTGCCCAGGACGTCGTTGTACGATGTGTAGTCGAGAACGTCATCCATGAGCTGAAAGGCTATGCCGAGATCGTATCCGAAATTCCTCAACGCCCGTCGTTCGTTGTCGGGCCGCTGGCCGAGGATGGCACCGATCTCGCAGGCGGCGCCGAAAAGAACGGCCGTCTTGTTGCCGATTATCTCATAGTAATCTTTTTCGGTTGTTTCAACGTCGGCGGTCTTGACTATCTCGAGTATCTCTCCCTCGGATAGCGCTGTCGTTACCTTCGAGATCGTCTTGAGGATCTCGTTATTGCCGTCCCGGGACATGAGCTCGAAAGACCTGGAGTAAAGGAAATCGCCGACCAGGACGCTGGGTTCGTTGCCCCAGACCGTGTTGACCGTGGACAGACCCCGCCTGGTCTTGGCGTTGTCCACGACGTCATCGTGAAGCAGGGTGGCGGTGTGGATGAACTCGATGATCGCGGCGTAGGGTATGTGTTTCCTGCCCCGGTAGCCGCACAGTTTGGAACAGAGCATGACAAGGACGGGACGCACCCTCTTGCCGCCGGATTTTATGATGTAGGTGACGATCTCCTTGATGTAACTGACCCGCGTGCTGATGAGCTCATCGATCGACGATTCGAGCTTCTCGAGGTCTTTTTGGATGATCTGCGTAAATCCCGACATGGCTAGTCTCCAAATGAGTAGTATTCTTTCACTTCCGCAGAGATGGCATCTCCATCGTACACATAGAGCGGTTTCTCGATGACGGCCCCGACGCCGCCGTCCTTCATGAATTCGGCGAGGACAAGGTTGGCGCTCTCATCCTTCCGGGGATGGACGGCGCGTAGCCTCTTGAGCGCCAGCTTCCGCGACGCGGCCGTGTGGATGAGCTCACCGGCGCGACGGGCCGGGTAGATGACATAGAACCTGCCTTTTTTCATAAGCAGGGATGACGCGGCTCCCACAAGGGTCTCAAGGTCAAGGGTCTCCTCGTAGCGGGCGAGGAGACGCGACCTTTCCGGGCACGTCCTGCCGCTCCTAAGTTTTGTGTAAGGGGGGTTGGAGACTACCACGTGAAAAGGCGTTCGCCTCATGTCCCGAAGAAGTGTGTTGATGTCGGCGTTGATGAAACGGACGTGGTCCTCACAATGGTTTATCACGCTGTTCTTTTGGGCCGTCTCATGAAGGTCCGTTTGAAGTTCCACGCCGATCATCTCATTCCTGAAACCCTTTTTCACAATATAGATAGGTATGATACCACAACCGGAACCGATATCCAACAGCCTTTCATGCTTTTTCAAAAGCACGAAGGCGGCGAGAAGGATTGCATCAATGGAGAACCGGTATCCCTTTCTTTTCTGGATGATCCACAGTTCTTCGTTGCAGAGGATGTCGAGGGTCTCGTCTTTTCCGACGATGTCACGCATACCTGTAGAACACAAGACCCGTAAGGATCTTGGGATAGAAGAACGTCGATTTGGGGGGCATGTCGAGACCGTTCTCGGCGATGTCCCGCACCTCGTCGACCGTCGTGGGAGGGAGGAAGAACGCGAGATCGCTGGTGGCGTTTCGCACGGAATCGACGGACCACCCGTGGTCCTCCGTGAAGGAGATCTCATCATCCCGTATCCCCAGTATTCCACGGATGATCCCGCTGTGAATGGCATTCACCTTCAACCTTTTCAGGCTGTCATGGAGGCCCGGAGAATCGTACATGGGGAGCGGGGACCTCTCCACGGCCACGTACAGGTACTGCCTGTCGTCTGCCGAGAAGAACGCGAAGGCCGGGCGCGGCGATGCGGCGACGGCCGCAAGGGTGCCTTCGAGCGCATCATCGCCTGTGAAAGACCTTTTTTCGATGGTCATGTATGGTTCGAGGGCCGCGATGATCTCGGCGAGGGGCCGTTTGCGGGCGAATCTGGCCAGCCTGTGGTAGGGAAGGATCACAATGCCTTCATCGTACATGTCCGTGAGATAGAAAGGGGCATAGGGGACTCTCAGGCGGTAGGACACGTCGAGCCTGTGATGCCCGTCGGCGATGTAGATGCGTTTTGTGTCGAGAATGGCGGCGATGGCACCGATCGAGTCGGGATCGGTGATCCGGTGGAACCTGGTCATTATGGACTGCTCGTCGGTGAATTCGAAGAGCGGCTGCGCCGGTGCGGCGTCGAGCACGCGCCGGATGTTTTTCTCCCTGTCATCGTAAAGGCCGAAGATGAAGCTGGTATAGGTCTTCAGGGTGCCGATGAGCTGTTCCCTGTCGGCCTTTGCCTTCTTGCGTGTCTGTTCGTGTGTCAGGATGCGTTCCCTGTCAAGCCTGTGGAGCCCGATGAAACCTTTCCTGAGGAACGTCGCCGACCGAACGGTGAATTCCTGTTCGCAGACGTAGATGGACTCGCCTGGATCGGAGACGAGCACGCCCCTGGAGAGCCAGTCATCGAGGGTGTTCTTCGCGTTCCGGTACCTGTCCATGCCGGGCAGGTCCCGGGGAAGCTCGAGTCGTATGGCGTTGAAGGGATTCCTCGCGTAATAGGGCTCTGTGTCCTCGATCACGTCGTAGGGAGGGCAGACGAGATCGGCAATGTCGTCGGTTTTCCGGGTGTTATAGAGTATTCCCTTGAATGGTTTCATCGGTCTTGCCTGCTCGGGGATATGCTGAATCTGTGTAACATACGTTGACGGGTCCTGTCAAAGGTTTCGGGACGCTCATTAGTAGTTGGGCATGGACATACTTACCACCCTGGGGTATACCCACAAGAAAAGGTTGCAGGCGGGAAGCAGGAGCC
>MVQQ01000101.1 GCA_002067555.1 Syntrophorhabdus sp. PtaB.Bin184 | reverse complement strand
GGCGAAGGACATCGTCCTTCAGGCCCGCAACGAGATAGAGCAGGAGGTGAAGGCCCGCAAGGTGGAGATGCAGAATACCGAGCGCAGGCTTTCGCAGAAGGAACTCAATATAGACAAGAAGCTTGATACCCTTGAAAAGAAAGAGGAAGAGCTGTCGCGAAAAGACCGCGAGATGTCGAACAAACACAACCAGCTTGAGGGTCGGATCAGGGAGCAGGAGACCCTCGTGGCACAAGCGAAGGAACAACTCGAGAAGATATCGGGCATGACCGCGGAAGAGGCGAAGAAGGTGCTCGTGACGGCCATGGAACAAGAGGCTCGCTTCGAGTCGATGAAAATGATCAAGAAGATCGAGGAGGAGGCCAGGGAGAAGGCGGACAAGAAGGCGAAGGAGATCATAGCCTTTGCCATTCAGAGGTATGCCGGCGAATATGTCGGCGAGGACACCGTTTCCGTGGTCCCTTTGCCCAACGAGGAGATGAAGGGCAGGATCATAGGGCGTGAAGGGCGGAATATAAGGGCGCTGGAGGCGGCGACGGGCGTTGATATCATTATCGATGATACCCCGGAAGAGGTGATTCTTTCCTGCTTCAACCCGGTGAGGAGAGAGGTGGCGAGGATCGCCATCGCGAAACTCATAAGCGACGGCAGAATCCACCCCGCGCGCATTGAGGAAATCGTGTCTAAAGTCGCCGAGGAGATGGAGGAGAAGATCAAGGAAGCTGGAGAACAGGCAGTGTTCGACCTCGGGATCCACAATGTCCACCCCGAACTTGTCAAGCTCCTGGGCAGGCTCAAGTTTCGCAGCAGCTATGCCCAGAATATCTACCAGCATTCCCTCGAGGTGGCCTTCATCTGTGGTGCCATCGCCTCGGAGCTGAAGGTGAGCGTCAAGGAGGCGAAGCGGGCAGGGCTTCTTCACGATATCGGAAAGGCCGTCGACCACGAGATCGAAGGTTCCCATGCCACGATAGGCGCGGACCTGGCAAGGAAATACGGGGAGAGCGAGGATATCATCCATGCCATTCTGGCTCACCATGAGGACGTTGAGGTAAAAAGCCTCCTCGACGTGATCGTTCAAGCGGCCGACGCGCTCTCGGGCGCGAGGCCGGGCGCGCGCAGGGAGATGCTGGAGACGTACATCAAGCGGCTTCAGGAACTGGAAAAGATTGCCAATACCTTTCAGGGTGTTGAGAAGTCATATGCCATCCAGGCCGGCAGAGAGATACGCATTGTCGTCAACAGCGAGAGAGTGAGTGACGAGAGCATTATTATGATGTCCAAGGACATCGCGAAGAAGATCGAGACAGACCTGTCCTATCCGGGCCAGATCAAGGTGGTCGTGATCAGGGAAACGCGTTCGATAGAATATGCAAAATGACCGGTTTACAGTGCTTTTCCTGGGTGATGTGATCGGTAAGCCGGGACGGAAGGCTGTCGGTCGGTACCTTGAGCAGGCCCGTGCGGACTTCGTCGTGATAAACGGTGAGAATCTCGCTGGTGGAATAGGGATAACCGCCAGAACGGCGGTGGAGATGCTCTCGGTTGGCGTCGATGCCATTACGACGGGTAACCATGTCTGGAAGAAGAAAGAAGTGATTCCTTTTCTCATGGAAGAGAAGAGGGTTGTCCGGCCCCTCAACTATCCCCGCGGGACGCCGGGTTTCGGGTATACCGTGGTGAGGAAGAACGACCTCGCGCTATGTGTCGCAAATATTGAGGGACGCATCTTCATGAATTCTCTCGATTGCCCGTTCAGGGCCATGGAGGAATTCCTGGAGATGGATAGGCCCGACGCGCCGATCATCGTTGATTTCCACGCCGAGGCGACGTCGGAGAAGATAGCCATGGGATGGTATCTCGACGGAAAGGTGACGGCTCTGATGGGCACGCATACACACGTGCAGACCGCGGACGACAGGGTGTTGCCGAGGGGTACGGGGTACATAACCGATGCCGGCATGACGGGTCCTGCCGATTCGGTCATCGGAATGGACAAGAAGGGGGTCCTTGAGCGCTTTTATACCCAGATGCCTCAGAAGTTCGAGGTGGGAAGGGATGATGTCGAGGTCCAGGGGGTTTTGCTCACCATCGACAGGAACGGGCACAGATGCCTCGATATGAAAAGGGTCAAGGAAAAGGTAGTCTGACCGGAAATTCGTCACACAGTTCAGATCTTCTGAAAAACAGCATATTGGAGACGTCATGGGGATCGAAGAACAACTGGCAATAATCAAGCGGGGTGCTGTAGACCTGATCAATGAGAAGGAACTCAGGGACAAACTCACGCGTTCGGAGAAGGAAGGAAGGCCGCTCAGGGTCAAGCTTGGCCTCGACCCGACCGCGCCTGACCTCCATCTCGGTCACACGGTGGTTCTCCAGAAGTTGAAGCAATTTCAGGACCTTGGCCATATCGCGATATTCCTCATCGGTGATTTCACCGGTATGATAGGTGATCCGACGGGTCGCAGCGAAACGCGGCCGGCCCTCACGAAGGAAGAGATCATGGCCAACGCGGAGACCTACAAGAAGCAGGTCTTCAAGATACTGGACCCGGATAGGACGGAGATTCGCTACAACAGCGAGTGGTTCGAGAGGATCAACGCCGCGGACATGATCAGGCTTTGCGCCCAGTACACGATGGCGAGGATCATGGAGCGGGAGGACTTCAGGAACCGTTACCAGAACAACCTCCCTATCAGCATCCACGAATTCCTCTATCCCCTCGTACAGGGCTACGATTCCGTCGCGCTCAGGGCAGACGTCGAGCTTGGGGGTCACGACCAGATATTCAACCTTTTTGTGGGTAGGGATATACAGAAGGCCTACGGCCAGGAATCGCAGGTTCTCGTCACCGTGCCGCTCCTCGAAGGCACCGACGGGGTGAACAAGATGAGCAAGAGCTACGGCAACTATGTGGGCATCGACGAGCCGCCCGACGAGATGTTCGGCAAGCTCATGTCCATTTCCGACGAACTGATGATAAAGTACTACGAGCTGCTCAGCGACATCCCCCTCGACGCCCTCGAAACCCTGAAGAAGGGCATCACGGCGGGTACGGTCCACCCGAAACAGGCCAAGGTCGATTTCGCGAAGGAGATCATCACCCGTTTCCACGACGCATCCGCGGCCGAGACCGCCCACGATAACTTCGAGAAGATGTTCAGGGACAAAGAGTTGCCCGACGACATCGAAACAGCCGTAATGAGTTGCAATGAGGCAGGGACATGGCTTCCCAAGCTCATGGTGACCATGGGTCTCGTGCCTTCAACCTCAGAAGGGAAACGGATGATCAAACAAGGCGCGGTCACGATAAACGGGCAAAAGATGTTTTCGGAAGACCTTCCTGCCGGAGACGAGTTTGTTATCAAGGTCGGCAAGAGAAAGTTCAAGAAACTTATTCTCCAATAATGGCTGTAATCCTTGACATTAGGGGTAATTTGTAGTTTATTTTACCCTCAATAGCGTTAGATGAGTTTGCTGTTTTATCGATGCTCTTTGACGAGAAGAATGTGATTTCCACTCCCCGGTAGCTCAATCGGCAGTAGCGGCTGGCTGTTAACCAGTAGGTTGCAGGTTCGAGTCCTGCCCGGGGAGC
>MVQQ01000100.1 GCA_002067555.1 Syntrophorhabdus sp. PtaB.Bin184 | reverse complement strand
CTTTTTCCCTTCCGCCGTCTGGGACTTGAGCTTCTCCTCGGCAAGCTTCATGAACTCGTCGGCGTACTTCCTGAATTCTGTCGTGTTGGACGCGAGGGCGTCGAGGGAAAGAGCCTTGAAGGTTTCGGAGAGCTCCTTCCTTACGGCCTCGAAACGCTCCATCTCCTCCTTGAGCCGAAGGTCCAGCGTTTCACACCTCGTCATGGCCTGCACCCTGGCCTCTCTCTCCCCGGCAAGCTCGCCCTGGAGCCGCGTCACTTCGTCCCTGCCTTCACGGTACTGCTGCCTCAGCTCGGTGACGACCGCCTCGGCGGACCCGGCCCTCGCCTCGAGCTCTGCCTGCCGGGCGCGCGCGCGGGAGGTGACAACAAGGGAGAAGACGACGCCTCCCAGGGCCGCTCCCGCGATAAAGGCGATGACAAGGGCGAGATAGCTCACCAGATCACCTCGGGGCTAAGTACCCAGGCGATGAGCCACCTTCCGTCACCCGACGGCTTGAGGCACACCGTTCCCGCCGGCCTGAAGTCTATGATGGTCCTCCCCGCGTCACCGAGAACGAGAAGACCGAGAAGCCTGTCGAGGAAAGGGAGATGACCGACGATGGCGGTGTCGGCGGTCATGGCATTTATCCTTTCGACCCATGGCGCCGGGTCGTCGTTGGGAGAGAGACCCTTCTCCTCCCGGATACCGGCGGTGGGCCGTATCGATTCCGTGAGAGCCCGAGCCGTTTCAGCGGCCCTCTTCTTCGTGCTGTGGACGACGGCGTCGAGGCTGACGTCCATGAAAGCGAGGAACTCGCCCATCCTCCGGGCATGCCTCATCCCGTTGTCCGTGAGGCCCCGCTCGGGGTCCTCGTCCTCGCGCTTCGCTTCGCCATGGCGCACAAGGTAGAGCAGCATCGTCGTCCTTTCCTGTCCTGTGGTATCTCCGGCGGGCCGCGCCGCCGGGAGTACATTATAATCTATTTCCTGCCGAGAGGCATTATATAAAGGGTTCGCTCGCCGGCGGGAAGGCTGATGGCCTTGTCCACCGCGTCGGCATTGAATCCCGCCATGACGACCGTGCCAAGGCTGAGCGGCACCAACTGGAGATAGACGTTCTGCGCCGCGTGGCCCGCCTCGAGATACATCCAGCTCTCATTCGTCGCCCTTGCCCGCGACCCGGCGATGACGAGCGCCGCCGGCGCCTTGTCTATCGGCGCCTGACCCGCCGCCTTGTAGAGCCTGCCCTTGGCGTCCCCGTCGGCGACGGGTGCAAGCGAGTGGCCCTGAGGCACGTAGCGGTACATGCCCGGCTTAAGTCCCGTGACGTTGCCGGCAAAGAGATAGACGGTGAGGTAATACTGCGCCCGCGCGGAAGGCGCCGTCCTCAGTCCTCTGCCCGGCTCCGTTATGCCCTGTGCCGCGAAGAGGACCTGGGACACTTCGGCCACCGACAGGGGGGAATCCTTGTAGACCCTCACCGACCGCCTCTCCTTGAGCGCCTTCTCGACGGACACGCTCCCATCATACTTCGGCTCGGGCAGCCTGATCCCGGCTGTGGGTGCCGCGCCCTGCCCGTACACCGCCGCTGTCGACACGAGAGCAAGACAAAGGGCCGCCATCAAACAGACGATGGACCTCATAAAGCACCTCCTGAACGGTATCGTTACCCTCACATGGTAATAGGTTTTCCACCCCTTTGCAACTCTTAAGGCACCCCCTTGGGCGGCGCAATAGCCATTGACAATTCATCCCCGTGCTGTTATAACACTTACCTGCGGGGCTGTAGCTCAGCTGGGAGAGTGCTTGACTGGCAGTCAAGAGGTCGAGGGTTCGATCCCCTTCAGCTCCACCATTGAAAACCAAAAGCCGCTCGAAAGAGCGGCTTTTTTGCATAAAAGATTGGTAACGGGTCATGGGTGATGGAAACCACGATCTGCGGCATTCGATCTGCCGTCACTTGTGGACCCTCTTCTTCTGGCCGGCAACAAGGTCGAGCAGGATCTCGGGGTGTTTCGCTGCGACCATCAAAAGGACCTTGGCAGGCCCTTCGGGCTTGCGTCTGCCCTGCTCCCAGTTGCGAAGCGTGGCGACGCTGATCCCCATCAGAGAGGCAAACTTGCCCTGTGAGAGACCGTAATTCTCGCGAAGCTTTTTCACCTCCGACTCCGGGAATTCAAAAACACGTGAGGGCTCCATGGCACCCTTTATTATGGCACCGCCCTGTTTCACACTTTCGAGGAGTTCTTCAAACAGTTCCTTTTTCATAGATACTCTCCTTCAACAAGGTCTCTCAGTTGCCGGAGTTGGTCGGATGTCAAATCGTCCCGCTCGTTCTTTGCATAGGCGAAAATGAGCAGGATGGTCTCCCGTGCAACGATCCAATAATAGATGATCCTTACGCCTCCCCTTTTCCCGTGGCCACCTGCAGACCAGCGAAGCTTTCTTAAACCACCTGAACCCTGAATGATCTTGCCGGCATCGGGCTTGTCGACCAGTTGAGCCTGCGACAACCGGTATTCCTCATCGGACAAGATGGAAAGGATCCTTCTCGTGAATACCGGAGTCTCAACGATGACCATGATGAATTATACGCCAATGGCGTACTGAACGCAAGTCATAATCTATCCACAGCCGCAGAAACTGAGCCGCAGAAGGACATTCCTTCAGGGATTCCTCGATTGAAGCCTGTGTTTTCCTCACCATCATTCCTGCGCATTTAAAGATCATGTTTTGATTTACAGCGATAGATTCTCCCGCGATAGCGGTCGACGGGACGCTGTCTGACGTCACCAAATGTACTCCGCGGTTGTTCGCCCCGTCGTAGCGCGTTATAATAGTCGGGTCTTCAGACCATTACGGAGGGTATTGCTGTGAGCTTGTCGCCCTGGGAATATGACGACATGGTACATATCGGGAAGGACTTCGCGAGCCGCGAGGTCGTTAAAGCCTATGACGCGAGGCACCGGCGCCTGCGGGACGTGGACAAGGAGAACGAGGCCGTCATTGCCGCGCTCGGCCTTCGCGGAGACCACGTGGTCGCCGACATCGGGTGCGGCACGGGGGCCTTCGTCCTCATGGCGGCCCGGCGCTGCGCGAAGGTCTTCGCCATCGACATCTCCACGGCCATGCTGGACTACACGAGGGGCAGGGCGGAGAGTGAGGGGATACGGAACATCGTCTACCTCCGCGGCGGCTTCCTCACCTACCGCCACGAGGGAGAGCCACTCGACGCCGTCTCGACGAGCCTTGCCCTGCACCACCTGCCGGACTTCTGGAAGCAAAGGGCGCTCAACCGGATGAACGCCATGCTCAAGGCTGGGGGCAGGCTCTACCTCATGGACGTGGTCTTCTCCGACGAGGACTACGAAAGGACCATCCCCGCCTGGATCGAGAAAGTGAAGGCCGAGGCGGGCCCGGACATCGCGGAAGATCTCATGGCCCACATACGCAACGAGCATTCCACTTTCACCTGGATACTGGAGGGACTCCTCGAGAGGGCGGGCTTCAAGATCGACGACAGGATCCTCTCCGACGGTGCCATCGCCCGGTATTTCTGCACAAAGACATCCTCGCGGGACTGACCCGGGACAATCTCTGGCGCTTTCCGGGCCGCTCCCGATCGCAGCATCCTTCGCGGGAGGAACGGCGCTCCGGACCGGCCATGTCAGATATCGGACACCGCCGCGTCAACAAAGACATCTCCCTGCCCGACAACGGCAGGTCCATTCGGGCTAACTATCCGGATTCACTGGTTCCGGTCAGAGGCACGGTTCTTGCTTTCAAGGTTCCTGTTTCGATACTTTAACGGTTCACGGAGGGAGCATGGCCCGAAAAACCCTGGACACGACACATCTGATGACCCTACCGAGGACGCGGGAAAAGAGTCCTTTCACCTCGGCATCCGCGGAGGACTTCGCTGACAGCCAGTACCTCTTCGCCGGCCTCGACGAGATAGCTGCCCTATCCTTTATCGATCAATCGGTATGCGAATTTCAGGATTACTGCAACCACCTCTACTGCATCGACGGCAGGTGCCACTGCCCGTGGTCCTGGAAAAGATCGGCAGGCCTTGTCCTGCCAGCATCGGCATAGGGTATGACAACGTCTGCTTGACACATTCACGGTTGTGATGTAATGTATTCGCTATGTCTTTCAGGAGGTGCCAATGAAAACAGGAAACATTTCGCAGGGCAACACGCTTCTCGGACAGACTCGGTCACCGCGCGAGAACAGGAACACCCGGCAGAAGGACAGCACGCCCGTCGAGGAGAAGGTGGACCTTTCAACGAGGAAGGCACCGATCGTTCCGAGTGTGACCACCTCGTACGATGATGTGCTCGACCTGCTCTACGGCATCGACTTCGGCCAGTTCAAGAACGTCGAGTGGATGTCCAAAGAAGGTTCATCGAAGATGATGGAGCTCCTCACGACCTGACACAATCCTGTCACCCACCGGGACCGAAGGGAGGATGGGAGTTTCTTACGCTCTCGTCCTGCCCGCATCCAGGCCGCCCTTAGCCACCACCCCCCCCGGGAATCCCTCATCGCCTCTGCCACATTCGCGGGGCAAAGAAAGAACCTCGTGTTTAACGGTAATTTAACAGCCATTTAACGCCCCCTTAATTAAAATTGGTTAATCTTGCCTCAACAAAACTTGAATCCATAGGAACGGAAAGGAGGAAAAGGCATCACCCGTCATCTGTACCACGATAACTATTACTAAGGAGGCAGGAATGAAGAAGTTCTTATTGGCCCTGATCGCTGTTGCCCTGGTTCTTCCGGCGCTCGGCAACGCGGGGAGTGTATCGAGCAGGTATGATGTTACATTCGGCGGCTTCGTGAAATACGACCTTGGTTATTCCACCCAGAATTCGCACGCGGACCCCTCATATGCGTACAGGAGCAGCACGTCCGATCGCCGCATTCTGGCCGATGAGTACGGCAACACTTACATGAGCGGCGCCGAGACGCGCTTCAACTTCCTCATCAAGGGTCCCGAGCTGTGGGGTGCGAAGACGAGCGCCTTCATCGAAGGCGACTTTCGCGGCACGACCACGGGCAACCAGTACGGCGGGTTCCAGCTCAGGCACGCATGGATGAAGATGAACTGGAAGTCCTCGGAACTCCTCATTGGCCAGGCATACCAGCAATGGGGCATGCCGTACTATCAGGCCCAGATCGGAGCCGACGACTTCAAACAGTATC
>MVQQ01000099.1 GCA_002067555.1 Syntrophorhabdus sp. PtaB.Bin184 | reverse complement strand
AAGATAAAACTCTACGAAGGCCGCGAAGGCTGGATCTCCGAAACGGTAGTAACTGAAAAGACGGGTAATAGGTGACGGGTCATGGGTAATGGGAACTGCGTACCTTGATCAATTTGCCCAGCATCCTTCCGATTATTTCACATTCATACAAGAGCCTCTTGAAATCATCGTCTTTGATGTAGTCCACCGCTCTGGACAATTCCAATTGCGTCATTAATTCGGCAACAGATCCCTTCGCAATATAGAAGAATCTTACAGACTCTCTATTGGTGCTTCGCTCATCTCCTTCAGCAATATTGCTGGCTATGGACACCGAAGCCCGACGCATTTGGTCCCTCAAGCCAGCATCCCGCTTGTAAGAACTGCTCTCCGTAATCCTGTAAATGAGAACTGCCAGATCCCTTGACCGCTTCCATGCATGGAGTTCTCTAAAGCCAGACTCTTTCATTGCATGAGTATTACTTCCGAAGAAACAGAAAAATCCCGTAACAACATAGATCATAGATGCCAGGCAACGGGCTGCAGGAAAACGTCTCTTCTTTCTTTTCCTATTACCTATTACCTATTACTTATGACCCGTCTTCACACATACCACATCTCCGCCTCGAAGGTTTCCGAGGGGACGGTTATCACGAGATAGCCTCTCTGGGGAATCCTGTCGACTATCATTTCGTTGATCTTCAACGAAAGCCAGACCTCCGCGTCGTCCTTCGGGCCGAGGCCGAGGTCACTGAAAGGAACGCACAATTCGAGTATCTCGTCAAAGGCGGCCTGCACAGGAACGTCGGCGTTTATGGACCTGTCACGAACACGATACTCTATCTTGTGATCGTCCCTGCCGATGATCGAAACCTCGAAGACGGCCCCGTCCATTTCATCCATAAACCTCTTGTCCAGATCGACACGCAGGAAGAGGCTGGTCTCGTTGAAACCGAAGCAGCAGTCCTTCAAGGCAGAGACCGTTTCATGCATGGCCGTTCCGTGCCCCTTGCCCTCGATGAAACCTGAACCGATCCATTCGAAGTAGTTTGTCACCCTGCCATCGATGACGGGACGGAGAAAGTTGACCGGCTCCCTCGCGGGCCGAGCCACCCGGTCTTCCACGATGATGGGAATCGACAGTATCTCCGGCACTTCTTTTCCGAGATAGCGGTACACGTTCGCCAGGTTCTCCCGGAACAGGAGGTCGAACACCTCGTCGCTGTCCGAGGAGTGTTCGTCTCCATACCACCAGAACCAGTCGCTCCCTTCCGCTATGTAGATCGATTCCCAGGCCATCCTGTTCTTGCCGTCCGGGTCTTCCTCCTCGAGGAACCTCCGGGTCTCGGCAAGCCGTGACCAGGCGGCATTGTCCTCGTCGTGGCCGATCCATATGGAAAAGTTGTGTCCGATCCAAGAACCGGCGTGGCAACGGGAGAGGTTTCCGTAGTCGCGGGCCGTTTCCAGATATTCGGATATCGTGACCGGCGTCATGCCGTCCTCGCGCAGAATACCTTCATAGAGATAGCCCAGGAAATCCCTTCCGTCGTTCCTGTAACCTTCCCAGGCATTCTCACCATCCATGGCGATCGTCACCAGCGGTCTCGCGATCCTGTTCCCGATGGAGTCCCGAATGGTCCTCAACCTGTTCAGGCAATCCTGCGCCGCCTCCTTCGCGTCTGACCGTGAATAGTGAAAGGATATGAGGTCCGAGAGAGACTGGTCCCGGAAGATGATAGTGATATCGTGACCACCCCTCTCATAACGGTAGGGCCTGTAAAGGACCTCGGGATTGATGATGAAACCGCGTTCGTCCCTGCGCGTTCCCCATCTCAGGCTTTCGAAAAGGATGTCTTCGTCCGTGGCAAGCCACCTGACACCGTGCTCCATGTAAAGGTCCAGGGCGGCCTCGCTGACAGAGCCCTCAGGGGGCCACATGCCCGCGGGACGGATGCCCACGACTTTTTCGAAGAGGTCGAGACCCGACGATATCTGGCGTGACGCATCCCGGGGCCAGGCAAAGGGCACGTCCGGCAGGTTGACGCCCGGCATTGCCTCCCTCGCCGACGCGCTGTCGATGAGAAGGGGAATGATGGGGTGATAGAAGGCCGACGTCGACAGCTCCACGGTCCCCTTTGCGGCAAGCTCTCTGTAGAGGGGGATCGTGCCCTTGAGGATGTCCCTCTGGACGTCCATGAGGATCTTTTTGTCCTGTTCGGTGAACTTCCTGCCCTTTTCCCTGAGGTACCGGAGACCTTCAAAGGCCGCGAAGAAGCTCGGGTCCGTCCAGGCGAGAAAGAAGAGTATTTGCAGATCCCGAAGCTCCTCGTCGCTGAAATACCCGGTGACCTTCGACAGGCCATCCCTGGGACAGTAGAAACCGCGCTTGGCAAGCAGTTCGTAGTAGCGCGGGAAGGGCCGGATCATATTCTCCCAGTTGGCATTGAAAAAATTGCCGAGGAGGAAGACCCTGTCCTCTTCGGTAAGGTCCGAAGGGTCCTTTCTGAACACATCGAGATACGTGTCCTTCACGTCGAGATCTTCATAGTCCACGAGTTGTTCGAGGAGGGAGGGAACGAAATTGAAGTTCTGCTTCATCCCGGGAAAATCCTTGAGCATCGCGCCCATGTCGTAGTAGTCCTTGGTGCCGTGCAAGAGGGTCCAGGGCAGGAGGTATTCCCCGGTAAAGGTATTCTTGTAGTACGGCTGGTGCATGTGCCAGAGAAATGAGATGCAGATCCCGTCCATTTAAGTATTATCGCCTACAATTCCGAATGGTTAATGCTCGTCGACCTGAAGGTGCCGCAGGGTGACCTCTGCGGCGATCTCAATGATCCCGACGGTCCCGGTCGCTGAGTACCCGCTCCTGTAGCTTCCGGGGTTGAAGAGGATAATCTCCCCTTTCTTTGCGTTGAGGGGAACGTGGGAATGGCCGAAAACGATGATATCCACACCCGGGAGTGCGCTGAGAACCTTGTCCTCGAGGCCCCGAGGCGAACCCCACCCGTGGATTATCCCTATCCGTCTTCCCGCGATCTCCTCCACACGACTCTCCGGGAGGCGGGCCGCCAGGTCGAAGTCATCCATGTTGCCCCTCACCGCCCGGAGGTCCCAGTTCGACAGGTAGTCGAAGACGCTCGATGACGTCATGTCGCCGGCATGGAGCACGATATCGACATCACCGAACAGGGTCTTCATGTGACGCTTGAAACCCTCTGTCGGGTGAGCAAGATGGGTGTCCGAAATGACGGCGATCTTCATTGGATGAATAACTGTATAGGAAATCACGAAGAGTGTCAAAGACAAACTGGCCGGCACCTGGGACGGCGGAGCATTCCCTCTCCTCCTGAAGCGTTTCGCATCCGCACCCGTGGCCGATGGCCATCTGCATTGACAGGACACCACCCGGGGTGGTAGAGTAAGTGATGAAATTATTGAAGAAAATTCCCCTGAAGTTCAACATATACCTCCTGAAAGAGCTTGCCGGCATCCTTTTTCTCTCACTCGGTATCCTCACATTCATCCTCGTCCTCTCGAGGCTGGGCAAGATCGCCGACCTCGTGATCAACAAGGGTGTGGGGTTCAGGGATATTTTTGCTCTCGTCGCCTTCTCGGTGCCCCCGTACCTGACCTTTACCCTTCCCATGGCATTTCTTCTCTCCGTCATCGTCGTCCTCGGACGACTCTCCACGGAGAACGAGATACTGGCCCTGAAGGCCAGCGGCGTCAACCTCGTGTGGCTCTTCGTGCCAATAACCTTCGTGGGCCTTGTAGTGACCACCTGCGGGCTCTTCAATACCAACATCCTCCTGCCCCGCTGCAGCGGCCTTTTCAGAGAAACCCTGATCGACGTGATAAAGAAAGGCATCTCCGTCGACGACAAGGAAGGTGTCTTCAACGACAGCGTGCCGGGGGTGGTCATCTACATCAACAAGGTCGACACCGCCAAGCGGACCCTGACGGGCATCGTCGTATCCGACGACCGCGACAAGAACGTAAAGCAGACGATCTCTGCGAGCAAGGGATATGTCCATATCGATTCGGACACCTTTCAGCTCTATTTCATGTTGCAGGACGGCACCCTCCATCGATGGGAAAAGGCCACGGACACTTACCGGAGCGTCAGCTTTCAGGACTACACCTTTACCATGAACCTCTCCCAGATGATACAAACGGGCGGGGTCAGCAGAAAGCTCGCATATGAAATGGACAGGAACGAACTGAAAAAGGCACTGACGACGGCAACAAACGAGGATCAGCAATACGACCTGCTCTTGGAGATCTACAAGAAGATATCCTTGCCCCTGTCGTCCCTTGCCTTTATAATACTGACCATCCCCCTCGGGGTGAAACGAAAGGTGGAAGGGAAGTTCTCCGGAACCCTCTACAGCCTTTTGCTGTTTATTCTTTACTATGTCCTCATCGCGATGACGGACAGCCTGGGGAAAAACATTCACGCGCCACCCTATATCATAACGTTCCTCCCCAATGCGGTCATCGCGGCAATGGGTCTTTACCTTCTGAGGAACCTGAACAAGGAAGAGCACGTTACAATATCACAAAGACTGAAATACCTGTGGGCCTACTGTCTTGAAAAGGTTAAATAGATATCTCCTTTCCAGCGCTATCAAGTACCTGCTCATCGCCCAGATGGCCGGGGTCAGCATGTTCCTCGTCATCGAGTTCTTTCAGCATACGGATCGCTTCACCGAATCGATGCATGCCTTCGCGATGGTCGCGCTCTACATAGTGCTCCTCCTCCCGTATTACTTCAATCTTATCCTTCCGCTGGCCTTCCTGGTATCCATGCTGATAGTGCTCATACTCATGATACGAGGCAATGAAATGATCGTGGCGCGCACCTCGGGGATTAGCACGCTGTCCCTTATGAAGCCCTTCCTGGGCTTTTCCCTGGTGCTGATACTGCTGTCCTTTCTCCTGGCCGAATGGATAGTCCCGCTTTCGGCGAATGCCTCCAATTACATATACCAGGTCAAGATCAGGGGCGAGGAATCCCATGTCTTCATCAAGAACGACAGAATATGGTTCAAGAGAGACAACAGGATTTGCAACATAGATTACTTTGATACGAAGAAGGATATCATCAAGGGGCTCACCGTTCTGGAACTGGGGAACAACTTTGCCGTCGTCAAGAGGACAGACGCCCAGCAAGGCATCTGGAAGGACGGTACCTGGCATTTCACGGGCGTCGCCGTCAGAACGTTCGAGAAGAACGGTCATATCACCAAGCGTGAGTATGCCAGGGTGAGCAATATCATCACCGAGCAGCCTTCCGTTTTCAAGATCGTGGAAAGAAACCCCGAAGAGATGAGCTACAGGGAGCTGTCCCGCTACATTTCCCGTCTCAGGGAGGACGGACACGATGTGAGGCGGTACCTCGTGGACCTTTATAACAAGGTTGCCTTTCCCTTCATCAACCTCATCATGGTTTTTGCGGCCTTCTCGGTGGGCTTGAGGTACGCGAAGACCAAGCATGTCTCCAAGGGCATATTCTCAGGCATTCTTGTGGGCGCCCTGTACTGGTTCTTTCACTCCGTGTCCCTGTCACTCGGTTACTCGGAGATATTTCCTCCTCTTTTCTCGGCATGGTTCTCCAACTTGCTTTTCATCGCCTCCGGTGTCATAGGTATTGTCACATTGAGAACATAGGCCCATTTTGCGCGTCTCTGGCTACAGGAAAGGAGTTTTGTTTTGCGAGCATATCTGGATATTGAAACGGACAGAAGAGGGAACATCTGCGTCATCGGCCTTCTCGTCGAGAACAACGGTTTTCTCCAGTGGTACGGCGACGGCATCTCGCCGGAGACCATCGAGCGGGAGCTTTCAAACGTAAAGACCATCGTCACCTTTAACGGGGACCTCTTCGATCTCCCGCAGATGAAGAAATGCCTGAACATCGATCTTCAATCCAATTTCATCTCCCGGGATCTTTTCAAGGATAAGAAGAAACTCGGTATCAAGGGCGGGCTCAAGCAGCTCGAAAAGATGTTCGGCATCGAACGGAAGACGGAAGGCATAAACGGGTACCAGGCCATGTGGCTCTGGGAAAAGTACAAGAGGCACGGGAACCGGGAGGCCCTGCGGTTGCTCCTTGAATACAACAAGGAAGATGTCGTCAACCTGACGCGGCTCGAGGAGATCATCGATCAGCTCGGAGGCGGCGTGCTATGATAGAACAGCGCTTTGAGATCGACTCTCGGCACAACCGGATAAGCGGCATCATGATCGTCCCCCGGTCCAGAAAGAGATTCCCCTGCGCCGTCCTTTCCCATGGACTGGTGAGTTCGAAGGAGAGCTCCAAATACATAATGCTTTCCGAACGGCTCGCAGAGGCGGGAATAGCCTCCTGCAGGTTCGACTACCATGGTTGCGGGGAGAGCGGCGGAAACATAGAGGAGACAACCCTGACCATGCGGCTCGACAACCTGGGCGCCATTGTCGACCATGTGCTTTCCCACCCTTCCGTGGACCCCGCAAGGATAGGCATCATAGGAAGCAGCTTCGGCGGCTCCACGGCACTTCTCAAAGCCGCCCGTGACGAACGGATCCGGTGCGTGTCTCTCTGGGCCACCCCGCACCTGCTGGAGAACAAGGACGAGAGCACCATCTCCGACATCGTCTTCAAGGAAACGATATTCACGGATTTCCAGTCATACGACATACTGGGAGAGGCGAGGAAGGTGTGCAGGGCCCTCGTCATTCACGGAGAGGCCGACGAGGTCGTCCCCTGCGCTGAAGGAAAAGCGATCTACAAGCGTCTAAGCAAACCCAAGGCTATTGAGGTGATCAAGGGCGGCGACCACATCTTCTCGGCGGAAGCCCACAGGAACAAGGCCATCACCCTCGCCCTCAACTGGTTCAGAAGATACCTCATCTCCGACAACGAAAAGACAGCTTGAACCGCTTGAACCGCTTGAACCGATGGAACAACTCTTGGCCTGCTGAGAAAGTCATTTTCTTTGACGAAGGCGGGAGTCCCGCAAGTACGCGGAATCAGAACAAGGCCTAAATCTCTCAACAGGCACGGAATGCGGGCAGAGCGGCTCTTTGCCTTTTAACGCTCAAGCTGTTCAAGCGGCTCAAGCGGCTGCAACCGTTTTTATTCTTTATGTTTGTCGTTCTTCAGTTTGACCCTGTCGCGAATCAGGTCGCCGAGGACGTTGGAGAGGCCGATGCCCAGCGCGAGAGACATGGTGAGGACGATACCGCCGAAAACTATGAGAAAACTGACCGTCACGATGGTGTTTCCGAGGCCTATGTATTCGAAGACTATTCCGAAGGTGATGACGATGAGGAGGATCCTTACCCCTTTGGCGATGAAGTCGGCATACTTGATCCTGGCATTCTCGCAGGTGAGATAGATGATCCTGCCGAGGAAATTGCTGAATATGATGCCGATGATGAGAATGACCAGCGACACTATGATGTTGGGAAGGGCCGAGGATATCCTGGAAGCATACTCGGAGAACTGCGTGATCCCCATGTAATTGAGCCCGAAGGACAGGAAAAGGACGATGAAG
>MVQQ01000098.1 GCA_002067555.1 Syntrophorhabdus sp. PtaB.Bin184 | reverse complement strand
ACCCCCGATTCACCACAGATAATGATGCGTATGTTATGAATTATTAACCTATACACACCATCTTTACAAGAGAAAGTTGGTATAAAACAGCCCAAGGAGGGCCTCACACGGTCAATATTTCCGACTGCCTCAGAAAACGGATGTTCTTCCTGCCCGAACGTTCGAACTCGGCGATGATCTCACGGGCAAAGACCGGTTTCATATGGGAGACATAGAAGAGCCTGTCACCCAGTTCGTGGGCATCGATGCTTTCCATGAGCATCGAGGGCGTCATGTGGCCCGAAAGAATCGCAAGGTCGGCGAGGCGGTTCGGGAAAGACACATCGGCGATGATAAAGCGGATATCCCTCTCGCCTTCCGCAACCTCCCAGAACCTTTTCGTCGGGCCCGTGTCCGCGGTGAACATGAAACCCTGCCCGTCGTCCTGCCTGATCACGAAACCCACCGTGTAGACCGTATGGGTCATGAGCACCGGTGTGACGCTGATCCTGTCAAGGACGGTCGGCCGTTCAAGGGGGATCTCCTTGAGCCGTATGACCGCCTTCGAGACCGAGGGGATGACCGTGAAGTCAGGCCAGATCAGGTTGTTGAGGAGATTGTTGGTGATGATGTCGAGGACGGGGGCGACGCTAACGAGCTCCACGCTGTAATCTCCCATCATGACAAGCTCGTCAACCAAGGGGAAGAGGCCCTTCAAGTGATCCATGTGCGTGTGGGATATGAGGATATGCCTGATCTTCCTCAGGTCCCTGCGGCCCATCGCCTCTGTCACCGTCCCCGCGTCGACGAGGAAAGAATCGTCAAGCAGGAAAGATGTGGTCCTGTACTTGCCGACGAGGTTGCCTGAGCAGCCGAGAATCCTGACACGCATCACTTGATTGTATGTGATGGTTCTCCGACCTGTCAAGGGTCTTGTGCTACGCTCCCTCGCGCCGCGCCCCACCGGAACGGGGACCGCCCCATTTCGTCATGACGAAGGGCACATTGTTCACAATAATGACTTGACGCGACAGGCCTAAGGCATTATATTACTGACACTTAGACACTTTTTTGCGTTGGAGGAACACCATGCCCATCTATGAATACCAGTGTACGGAGTGCGGAAAGACGTTTGAGGTATTCCAGAAAATAAGCGACGAACCGCTCACTGAGTGCAAGGTATGCAAGGGAAAGCTCACGAAGCTCATTTCAAACTGTGCATTCCACCTCAAAGGCACGGGATGGTATGTCACGGACTATAAGAAACCGATCGACACCGTCGGCGGCGGCAAGAACGGCAGCAAACACGTCGAGAAGACGGAAAGCGCCCCGGAACCGGCAACGGTAACGGAGACAAAGACGGATACGAAAGCGGAGACCGCAAGCACGGCATCGACAGGAGGAGCCGCATGACGAAAGGCGACAGGGTATCGTTCACATTCGCGAAGAAAACCATGGAAGGGACCGTGGAACAGGTCTTTCCGAAGGCCGTATACATAAAGGCCGATTTCCCGAAAGACAAGGGAAAGATCATAAAGAGAAAGATAAAAGACGTCAAGTAGACGGCTTGAACAGCTTGAGCCGCTTGAACGGCTTGAACGTCAAGGCAAAAATAAACCCCGGGCTGAACCCGGGGTTCTTGTTGTCTCTGGAGAATCAGTAGTAGTCCTGCAGGGCTCTTACCTTCAGAGTTCCTTTTTGCATCATTTCTATGGCGTTGACGACGGCCTGGGCGCCTGACAGGGTTGTCGTGTAGGGGATCTTATACTGGACCGCACCGGAGCGGATGGCCACCTCGTCCACCTTGGGGTTCCTTCCGCTCGGCGTGTTGATTATGAATTGAATGCTCCCGTTCTTTATCATGTCGACGACATGCGGCCTGCCCTCGGAGACCTTGTTGACGAATGTAACGTCGATCCCGTTATTGGCAAGGGCCTTCCCCGTCCCCTTCGTCGCGTATATCGTGAAACCCAGGTCGGAAAGCTTCTTGGCGATGAAAACCACGTTCCGTTTGTCCCTGTTCTTGACGCTGAGAAAAACATTCCCCCGGGAAGGAAGGTCCTGGCCGGCAGCCAACTGGGACTTCCAGAAGGCCGACCCGAAGGTGGAATCGATGCCCATCACCTCTCCCGTGGACTTCATCTCCGGCCCCAGGATGGTGTCCACACCGGCAAACTTGTTGAAGGGAAAGACGGATTCCTTCACCGCGTTGTGTCCCGGGACCACTTCCTTCTCGATACCAAGGTCGCTCAGCGTCTTGCCCGCCATGAGCTTTGCCGCCACCTTCGCCCACTGGACACCCGTCGCCTTGCTCACGAAGGGCACGGTCCGGCTTGCCCGGGGGTTCACCTCGAGAACGTAGATCACATCGTCCTTGACGGCATACTGAATATTCATGAGACCCACAACATTGAGCGCGCCGGCCAGTTTGTACGTGCAGGTCCGTATCTTCTCTATGACATCGTCGTTGAGCGAGTACGGAGGCAGCGCCGACGCACTGTCCCCGGAATGGATGCCCGCCTCCTCGATGTGTTCCATGATCCCCGCCACCACGCAACGCACCCCGTCGGCCACGGCATCCACATCGATCTCGATGGCATCCTCGAGGAACTTGTCTATGAGGATAGGCTTCTCGGGAGAGGCCTCCGCAGCCTTGACCATGAAGGACGCCAGGTCGTCGTCGTTGTAGACGATCTCCATGGCCCTTCCCCCGAGCACGTACGACGGTCTCACCACGACGGGAAACCCGATCGACGCTGCTATCTCCCTCGCTTCCTCGAAGGACGTCGCGATCCCGTTATCGGGCTGCGTAAGCCCGAGGTCCTTCAGAAGCTCTTTGAACTTGTCCCTGTCCTCGGCGATGTCGATGCTCTCCGGTGTGGTCCCGATGATCGGAACACCGGCCTTCTTGAGCGCCGTCGCCAGGTTGAGGGGCGTCTGGCCGCCAAACTGCACGATGACCCCGTCGGGACGCTCGCTCCGTGCTATGTCGAGGACGTTTTCGAGGGTCAACGGCTCGAAGTACAGCTTGTCCGAGGTATCGTAATCAGTGCTCACCGTCTCAGGGTTGGAGTTGACCATGATCGTCTCGTAACCCAGCTCTTCGAGGGCAAAGGCTGCGTGGACGCAACAGTAGTCGAACTCTATCCCCTGCCCTATCCTGTTGGGGCCGCCTCCCAGGATCATGATCTTCTTCCTGTCGGAGACGCGTGATTCGTCCTCTTCCTCGTAGGTGGAATAGAAA
>MVQQ01000097.1 GCA_002067555.1 Syntrophorhabdus sp. PtaB.Bin184 | reverse complement strand
GGTTTACTTACCTTCACGCGCTCTCTCCTTGAGGGCCTTGAACTCTATGACAAACCGGCCGGAAAGGACCGGGTATTCCTTCTCATCGCAGGCGATCCTCGCCTGCTTGATGCTCCCGTATGCCGTTCGTGCCGACAGTTCCTCGAGGAACTGCCCCATGTCGAGGAATCTCCCCTTGATACCCATCTCGAAAACGGGATGCACAATATTCTTGTGCGCGATATCCATCGTCTCGTACTGGCCGCTCAAGCGTTCCAGGCTCATTCCCTTCAGCTTGGCCGCATGGACAACACCCGCCATGTATTCCCCCATTCTGCCGACCGCGGGGGCGCGGGTGAGAAACTCATCGTAGGATTTCTTCAGCGTCTCCTGGGTTTGCACCTGCTGGGTCATGGTCAGTATGCTTGTCTCCAGGGCCTTGCGCTCCTGCAGGACGGCATTGAGCGAGTTCTGACCCCTTTTCGCCTGCGCGTTTATGGGTATATAAACCGCGAAAACCCACAGAAGGATGATCGCAACAGCGGGACCGGCAAGCCACAGAAGGTTCTTATAGCTCATGCTTCGCGCACCTCGCTGACAAAGCAAATTCCATCACCGGTCTTCCCCGCACTGTTTTGTTCTCCTTGCTCACGACCTCGACCTGTCGTATGAAACCCGACCCATTGAGGGACAACACCAGATCAAAAAGCTTGAGTTCAAGGGCGTCCGCCTCCGCAAAGATGTACCCCCGCAGTATCAGAGGGTATTCGTTCTCTGAGAGCTTCTGCCCCGAATCCTGTTTCGCCTCGGTGGTCTTCGCCGGGGGCGACGGCGGGGGCGTGGAGCCGGAGGAAGCCTGCTGACCCTGCCCGGGCGCCGCAGGCACATCGATCGGGAATTGCTTTCCGAATTCCACCGACTTGAGGTAGACGCCGGTCGGGGTCTTCGACGAGAGATACTTGAGGAGGGTCACGAAGGTGATGTCCTTTTTCTGGATCTCGTTGCGTATGAAGCCGATATCCCCGGGGTCCATGAAGGTACTGACCGTCTTGAACCCCAGACCTTCAATGCCTTTTTTGATCTGCTCCAGGGTGCCTTTCTCCGCCTTGAGTCTCAGGTCGGCGTTCTTTGAGGTGCGCCACATCCCCAGGGAGAGAAGAATGAGGACCGCGGCGATCATCACCGTGCCCATCATGGCGAAGCGCTTGAGGACCTTGCTCGTCTCGCGTCTCTTCGCCCCTTCCGGAAGAAGATTCGGCAAGACATCGATGTTCATGCAGAGCGCCTGGGCAGGGATGTACTTCTCCTCGATCGTGTGAAGGGACGCGAGGCGGTCCACCTGCTCCACCAGCATCTCCTCGAGCTTTTCCATGAACCTGGGGATATTCGCGCCCCGTCCCGTCACGTATACCTGCGTGACCGCCTTGTCGGGATAATGCTGGTTGTAGACGCTGAACGTGCGCTGCACCTCACCGGCAAGGCGCTCGAAGGGTATCTTGAGTATCTCCGTCAGTTCCGCGTCGAAACCCCTCTCGCGCTTGTACTGTTCGGCCTCATCATAGGACAATCCCGGACCGCTCATCAGGGCGTCGGAAAAACTCTCCGAGGCGGTGAGGATCTCACGCGCGAACATCAGACGGCGGCCGTTGGCGATGTAAAGCCCCGTCTGCCTTCCTCCGATATCGACCACCGCGATGGACCTCTCACCCACCTCCCCCAACGCGTAAACGTAGGCGAAGGCGATGTCGGTGATGAGGACGACATCCCGGAATCCCGCCTGCTGAAAAGCGGATTGAACGCGCTGAATGAATCCTTTCGAGGTCCCGACAAAGAGGACCTCGTCCTTCATGACCCCCTTCTCCTCCATCCTTCCCAGCATCATGTGCTCGTACACCATCTCGTCGAGGGACATGGAGAGGACCTTTGCGGACGTCCAGTTGAGGGCATCGCGCTGTTCCTTTTTTGGAAGGATCGGTATGGTGAAGGTCTTCTTGATGATATCCGGGGACGAGACACCCACGACCACTTCCAGGTCCGTGCCTTCCTTCATCCGAACATCTTCAAGGATAAGCCTGAGGTCTTCGAAATCCCCCTTGTAGGGATAATCACCCTGCGAGGTTATAACACTATTGCCCGCCGAGCCCTTACACCGCACGTACTTGACGCTGACGGTCCCTATATCCACACCAAGGATATCCAAACTCACCCCGTACTATCTGGCGGAAACGGTATGACCGGCTCCATGCCACACGTAGTACTAATACTGTAAAGAGTAGTGATATCAAATAGTTGCTGATATATCCCAAGGTGACTAATCAATATTTGACCATATCTGTCGATAATTCCCATAATTATAAGTACTTTTATATGGTTTTCACGAAAATATGTCAACAGTAAAATACCCGCCCCGGACTGCCGGCGTATCGACCGGATCATCCTCCCAAGGGTTTCGGATCATTGTACCCGGATCAAATCGGAACATCCGCCCGGTCCGCTACGATCAGGCTTCTGTGAGGGTGAAAAGACTACGCAGCTCCCTATCTGACATCTCTGTCAGCAGCCGAAACGGTCGGGTGGGCAAGCTCTTTTTTGCCTTGACCGCCTCGTCGATCTTCTCTTCAAAAGGTTCTGAGGCGGCACCCGGCTTAACGATGGTCAATGGTGTGTTGCAACCCCGGAGGCGCTTGCGGCAGCGACCAGTTCCTTGTCCAGCGTGGCCAACTGGGCATCTATACGCATGGCCAATTCAAGGTAGGCTGCGTCATAGGACGAAAGCCCGTATGTGCGGGCCACTTCGTAGAGCCGGCTTATGTAAGGAAACCCCCGGGCATCATCTGTTTCCATCGGGAACCCCGATAGAAGCCCCGTGATCTTCCGGACATCAACCTCTTTCAGAATTCTTCTTCGTTCCGCGACGCAAAGGACGTTTGTCACTTCGTACCACCACACCATTGGAACGTGCAGTGACCGGGAATCGGAATGTTCAGAAAAGAAACGGTTGACCTGCGAGGAGGCCTTGTCCGGCAGGAAAAGCGCCGCCGCGAAAGAGCAGTCTATGACCCATTTCGTCAACGTTTCCT
>MVQQ01000096.1 GCA_002067555.1 Syntrophorhabdus sp. PtaB.Bin184 | reverse complement strand
CGACGATCTTCTCGACGAGCTCCTTGAGGATGCCGAAGACTCCACCGCAGACACCGCCGACGCACCCCCGGATGTATCCTCGGGACCTGAGCGGCGGATGATTGATTATGCCGGGCTTACCCGCGAGATCGATGAGCTTGACGATTATATCAGGCTGGCCCGGAGGATTGGTTTCGATACAAAAGCGACGGCCCTCCTGACGGCCCTGGAGACCGGTTTCGCACAAATGGAGGAGATGGGTGCCGCGAAAAAGGTAATAGTTTTCACAGAGTCGAGGCGCACACAGGCCTGGCTGAAGGAGTTCTTGGAGGCCAACGGGTATTTGAGCCGGGTGCTCACCTTCAACGGCACCAATAAAGACGATGCGTCCGGGCAGATCTACAATGAGTGGCTCGCCGCCAACCGTGACACAGGGCGTGCCGGCACATCCAGGCAGGTTGACCTCCGGGCAGCCATCATAGACCGTTTTCGATCAGACGCCGACATCCTGATCGCCACGGAGGCTGGTGCGGAGGGTCTTAATCTGCAGTTCTCCTCGGCGGTCATTAACTTCGACCTTCCCTGGAACCCGCAGAGGATAGAGCAACGGATAGGACGATGCCACAGGTACGGTCAGAAGCACGACGTTGTCGTGATCAATTTCCTGAACGAGAGCAACGAGGCGGACCGGAGGGTGTATGAGCTGCTGGACCGCAAGTTCAACCTCTTCCGGGGCGTCTTCGGCGCCTCCGACGATGTCCTCGGCTCCATCGAGTCAGGGGTCGATTTTGAACGCCGCATCCTGGACATCTACCAGCAGTGCCGCAGCGAAGAAGAGATTCGAATGGCCTTTGCAGGTCTGCAGGCTGAGCTTGACGATCAGATCGAGACGCGCATGCGGGATACGAGAAGACTCCTCCTGGAGAATTTCGATGAGGACGTTCATGCCCGGCTCAAGGTGAACCTCTCGGGGGCCACAGAAGCGCTCGACCGGATCGGCCGACTCTTCTGGGACCTCACGAAGCATGTCCTGTCTGAACATGCTTCTTTCGACGATGACGACCTGTCATTCATGCTCAATGCGCCGCCTCTTTCCGGGGTATCACCGGGACGGTATCACATGATATCCAGGATCAGGGAAAACATACCCGGTGAATATCTCTATCGTCTGAGCCATCCCCTCGGCGAGCACGTCATCGTTCAAGGTGCAACGCGGGAATGTCCCCTCGGGGAGGTGAGGTTTGACATAAGCAACCATCCCGTGAAGGTCTCCGTGGTGGAAGAACTCAAGGGCCGGTCGGGCTGGCTCACCCTCTGCCATCTCCGCATAGAGTCATTTGAAGCGGAGGAATACCTCCTCTTCAGCGCCGTTGACGACGCCGGCGGCAACATCGATCAGGAGACGTGCGAGAAGCTGTTCGGCTGTGCGGGCCGGACGGGGCCGGTGGATGTCCTCCCGGAATCCATCGGGGAACGTCTCAGTGCGGACAGCACGAGATACGTGGAGGCAACCATAGCCCGCAACCTCGAAGAGAACAACAGGTATTTCAGCGAGGCCTGCCGCCAACTCGACAAATGGGCTGACGACATGGAAATGGCTGTACAGAAGGAACTGGATGATGTAAAACGTCAGGTACGGGATTTCCAACGGAGGAGCCGCCAGGCCGCCACAATTGAAGAGCAGCGCGGCATACAGGAACAGATAGCCGGGCTGGAACGCAAGAAGCGTGGCCTCCGGGAAAAGATATTCGATACAGAAGACGAAATCGCTGCAAAGAGGGACCATCTGGTGGAGAAGCTTGTCAGACGCATGGAACAGAGGACAACGGTCACGCCTCTCTTTGCCATCAGATGGAGTGTAATCTAGCCGCAGGGGAGTGAGTTATGCCGACGACGGAACAGCTTCGCAACCGTCTCCTTAAAAAACTGAAGGAGCTTTTTCAGCTTGACCAGCCGGACCTTGATTTCGGTTTTTATCGGATCATGCACGCAAAGGCCCGCCAGGTCTCCGAGTTCATCGACAACGATCTGCTCGGCATTGTTGAGGAAGCCTTTGGACAGACAGATCAGGCACATAAAGAGGCGTTGAAGGCAAGGATAGACGAGGCCATCGAGACGGCGAAGAAATTCGGAGCCCCCGATCCGGAACAGACCGAACCCGTGAAAGAGGCCCGCCGGCGCTATGAAGCGGCAGCGGATTCCGCCTCGGCGGAGGCCGACATCTACGACCACCTCTACCGCTTCTTCGAGCGCTACTATGACGACGGCGACTTCATCTCCCGCCGCTACTACGCCCGGGAGACACCGGGGAGGGCCGCCCCCTTCGCAATCCCCTACAATGGAGAAGAGGTCAAACTACACTGGGCGAATGCCGACCAGTACTATATCAAGACTTCGGAATACTTCAACACCTTTACCTTCAATCTTTCTCATGCCGCGCGAACGCAGATGGAGAGGAACCTCAAGGAAAAGGAGGGCGACAAGGGCGGGCTTTTCGGCATCACCGGGAAAGATGTGCCCGATGGCCTCAGGGTCCATTTCCGCGTCGTCGAGGCGACGGAGGGTGAGCATGGCAACATCAAGGCCACAGATGCCACGAAACGGTACTTCATCATCCACAAAGAGAAACCCGTCGAGACAAACGCCGCAGGTGAGCTGACGATCAACTTTGAATACCGCCCGGACCCGGAGAAGACCGGACAGGAAGGCACCTGGCGGGAGAAGCGTAACGCCGAAGCCGTCGAAACGATCCTCTCGCACCTCAAAGCACAGGCGGGAGAGGACGACGGATCTGAGGCATTTATTCGGTTACTCACCATCCCCTCCCCCACGGAAACCGACAGGAAACGTCCCCTGCTGGCGAAATACATCAACCAGTACACGGCCCGGAACACAAAGGACTATTTCATCCACAAAGACCTCGGCGGCTTCCTGCGGCGGGAGCTTGATTTCTATATCAAGAACGAGGTGATGCATCTCGATGACATTGAGAACGCCGACGCTCCTGCCACGGAGAGCTACCTCTCGAAGATAAAGGTCTTACGGAAGATCGCCGGCAAGCTCATCGACTTCCTCGCCCAGCTCGAGGATTTCCAAAAGAAGCTGTGGCTGAAGAAGAAGTTTGTGGTGGAGACAAACTACTGCATTACCCTCGACCGCATTCCCGAGGAACTGTACCCGGAGATAGCAGCCAACGAGGCACAGCACGATGAGTGGGTTAAACTTTTTGCGATTGATGAGATAAAAGGTGATCTTGCCGGGCCGGGATACTCCAGACCCTTGACTGTTGGGTTCCTGAAGGCTAACGACAAACTCGTAGTGGACACCCGGTTCTTCAGTGATGAATGGAAAACACGACTTATCGGAACCATTGAAGGCCTCGACGAGAAATGCGATGGTCTGATGATACAATCGGAGAATTCTCAGGCGCTATCTTTTCTGGATCTTCGGTACGGGAAACAGATTGAGTATGTATATATTGACCCTCCGTACAATACGAATGAAGCAGCCTTTGTCTACAAGAATGAATATAAACACTCTTCTTGGGCAACAATGGTGTCTAACTCCGTTTCCAGGAGTCTTAAGCTGCTAAAGGCGACCGGTGTTTTATCGGCAGCTATCGATGACCTCGAACAACCAACTCTTGTCCATGTTCTCGACGTGCTATTCGGTATGGACAATCGACTTGGAACACTGGTTGTAGAAACAAAACCGTCGGGCAGAACAAACGACAATTTCTTGGCAACTTGTCATGAGTATCTTCAATTCTATGGAGTTTCCCCTACTGGAACAGACATAGGTTTTTTTGAGCTTACCGACGAACAGAAAGCACAATATGCGGAAACAGACTCAAATGGAGCCCATAAATGGCGCGATTTTCTTCGAACTGGTGGTTATTCAACTCCCGAAGAGAGACCCAATTCGTTTTATCCGGTTTACTACGACAGAGATACTGGTGAGATCACTTTGGAAGAGAAAACCTCTTTTATCAGAATTCTTCCCATAGACAGTGAAGGCAAGAGACGCGTCTGGCGGAAAACACCGGTTTCTTTCATGAAACATCTCGATGCCAAAGAAATTAGAGTAGTTGAAAATCGGAGCGGGCAATGGAAGGTTCAGATCATTGACAGAATAAAGGAAGGTGTAAGGCCAAAAAGCGTTTGGGTTGGAAAAGCCTATGACGCGGCATCCCATGGTACAAAGCTTCTCAAAAGCATGTTTGGGGATACCTCGCCATTTACCTTTCCCAAATCTCTCTATTCTGTCAGAGATGCAATACGTATTGTGACTGGCAACTTGGAAGTTGGCTGCACGATTCTTGACTATTTCGCTGGGTCAGGGACTACCGGACATGCAGCTATTAGTCTTAATCGTGAGGATGAGATTCATCGTCGGTATATCCTTGTGGAAATAGGGAATCATTTTGATACAGCACTCAAGCCAAGAATCCAAAGAGCAGTCTATTCAGAGGTGTGGAAGGGTGGCAAACCTACCTCCCGTGAATCTGGCATTTCGCACTGCTTTAAATACCTCCGCCTTGAATCCTACGAGGATACCCTGAACAACCTTCGTTTCGATGAGAACCCTGTGCGTGCCGAAACCATCGCCGGCAGCTCCTCCCTGAAGGAAGACTACATGCTCCACTACCTGCTTGACGTGGAGACGAGAGGCAGTCAATCCCTTCTCAATATCGACGCCTTTACCGACCCCACGGCCTACACGCTGAAGGTGAAGAAGCCCGGTAGCGATGAGTATGTCGAGCGGGCCGTGGACCTTCTCGAGACCTTTAATTACCTCATCGGCCTGAGGGTGATCCATATAGCACAGCCGCAGACCTTCAATGCCGTTTTCACCCGCCTTATTGACCCGGAATTGCCTGAAGACCAGCATACAAGACTGGTCCTTGAGGGAAAGCTCTCCCAGGACCCGACCGGTCCTTGGTGGTTCAGAAAGGTGGAGGGATGGGTGCCGGCGAATCCGCAGAATCCCGGCAACGGTCAAAGGGAAAAGATACTCATCGTCTGGCGCAAGCTCACCGGCGACCTTGAAAAGGACAACCTCATCCTTGACGAATGGTTCGAAAAGAACCGGATCAGCACGAGAGATTTCGAATTTGACACCATCTACGTGAACGGCAGCAATAACCTCCCCAATCTCCTGAAAGAGGGCGACACATGGAAGGTCCGCCTCATCGAGGAGGAGTTCATGAAGAGAATGTGGGATACCGGGGAGATCTAATATGACGAAAAGAGATGTCCCCGACCTCCCGAAGACCGGTGAATTCCTGCTGTATCAAACGGAAGATGGAAAAACCCGCATCGAGATACGGATGGACGGTGAAACAGTCTGGATGCCTCAGGCGGCGATGGCGGAGCTCTTTCAAACAACCATCGCGAACATAAATATTCACCTGAAGAACATATACGATGAAGGTGAACTCTCCCAGGCGGCAACCATTAAGGATTACTTAACAGTTCGCCGGGAGGGTGCAAGACAGGTTCAACGAACCCTCCGGCATTACAGTCTGGAGACCGTTATCGCCGTGGGCTACCGGGTAAAATCA